>DYDE01000068.1 GCA_020718065.1 Marinifilum sp.
AATTTGAAAATTCAAAAATGTTTTTTGAAGGTAAATCTTTTTGAAGAAGGAACGATAATGACGCTGATTTATAAAAATTTGCATCTTAGCGTCTTTGCGAGAAAATATCAGCGTTCCATTCTCCCTTCCCCCGTGACATTCTGAATCATCCTCGACACAATCTGACCCATCCCCGAGACAGTCTGACGCATCTCTGAAAAACACATAAGTGTCAGGTTTGTAGTGTTTAACAATCATGAAATCGTTCTTTTATCACTTAATAATTTAAATTCTACTATTGTTTTTTTTGTTTTGCTTGTATTCAATTTTTACATCCCTTTTTATCTTTTTATTCAAAAAAAACAAATTTTATAGGAGGCTTTTAAAAACCATCTTCAATAATTTCTAAAAAAATATTATCTTCGTCTGAAATAATTATTCCAATCATTGACACAGCAACTTAGCATTCATCAGATACTTATTAAATATTGGGGACATTCATCCTTTCGTCCTTTGCAGGAAGAAATCATACAATCTGTTCTTAATGGCAATGATACGCTTGCATTGTTGCCAACAGGTGGCGGAAAATCAGTTTGTTTTCAGGTGCCAGCTCTGGTGATGGAAGGAATATGCATAGTTGTTTCTCCTCTCATCGCATTGATGAAAGATCAGGTGCAGAACCTGAATAAAAAAGGAATTAAAGCAATCGGTGTTTACTCAGGAATGAGCAAAAACGAGATCGACATTGCATTCGACAATTGTGTTTATGGCGATCTTAAATTTCTGTACATTTCTCCCGAACGTTTAGTAACAGATTTGTTCAGAGCAAGGTTTAAAAAAATGAAAGTATCGCTTATTGCAGTTGACGAAGCACATTGTGTTTCACAATGGGGATACGATTTTAGACCTCCTTATCTGAAAATTGCCGAAATAAGAAAGTTCTTTCCACAGGTGCCTTTACTTGCCCTCACAGCAACTGCTACCGATAATGTTGTTAAAGATATTCAGCAAAAGCTTTTGTTTAAAAAAGAAAATGTATTTAAAAAGAGCTTCGAGCGGAAAAATCTCACCTATGTTGCCATAAATGAAGAAGACAAATTAAACCGATTACTAAGAGCAATTACCAAAGTTAGTGGAAGCGCAATTGTATATGTGAGGAACAGAAGAAAAACAAAGGAAATTGCACAATTTCTTGTTAAGAACAAAATTTCCGCTTCCTTTTATCATGCAGGACTAGAACAAAAAGACAGGGACGAAAAACAACAGGCATGGCTAAAAGGTCAGAAAAGAGTAATGGTTGCCACCAATGCTTTTGGAATGGGGATAGATAAGCCAAATGTTCGTCTGGTGGTTCACATGGATTTGCCCGACTCGTTAGAAGCATACTTTCAGGAGGCTGGTCGTGCAGGCAGGGATGAAAAACCTGCATATTCAGTATTGTTATTTAATAATGCTGATGTAATTGATTTGAAACATAGCATTGAAGTGAGCTATCCCGAAATCGATAACATCAAAAATGTATATCAGGCATTGGGAAACTATTTTCAACTTGCTACCGGAAGCGGACAAGATTCGAGCTTTGATTTTGATATAGCAAAATTTTTATCAACTTATAAGTTTTCGACAGTACTTATTTATAATTGTATTAAATTTCTGGAAAGAGACGGATATATTCTATCCACAACTTCATTAAACGAGCCTTCGCGTATTAATATTTCACTTAACAGGGAAGATTTATATAGATTTCAGGTTCAGAATCCATTTTACGATCAGGTTATTAAAACAATATTACGTTCATATACCGGAATTTTTACTGAATTTGTTAAAATAAATGAAACTGACTTATCAAAAAGACTCGACATTAAAAGAGAAAAACTTATTGAAATATTATTACAACTTCACAAGCTAAATATTATTCGCTATAGTCCACAAAAACAAATGCCACAGATAATCTATTGTCAGGCAAGACTTGATATTAAAGATATAGTTATATCTGCTAATCATTATACCGAAAGAAAGGAAGAAGCAATAAAAAGAATTGATTCTGTTATTAATTATGTTACAAGTAACAATAAGTGCAGAAGTTTAATATTGCTTTCTTACTTTGGCGAAAAAGATGCTAAACGTTGCGGACAATGCGATGTGTGCCTCGAACGGAATAAAGCTGAACTTAGCGAGTTTGAGTTCGATGAAATAATTAAGCAACTTAAACCAATTTTAACAGAAAACCATTATACCATTAAAGAATTAATCCCGTTACTTAAAAGAGTGGGGGAGGATAGGCTTGTAAGAGCTGTTCAATGGCTGATTGATAATGATAAGATCACCTCTGATGAGGAAGGAAAGTTGAAATGGAGAAAATAATTATCAAATAGTTAAATTGTTTGATTGTTAAATTGTTGTTCTTTATATTTGCTTTTGTATTGTAATAACATTGCTATTAAACATTATAAATATTAATAAGAATAAATATTATGGGCAAATTAATAAAACCAATAATAATCAGTATTCTGGTACTGATCTTTTTCTATAATTCCTATGCAGATTCCCCAATTACTTCAACTGTTTTTCATACAGCATATAGTGATTTAAGTATAGTAAAAATAGCAGAAAGAGCTGGTATAATTGATAAAGAGATTGCAGAATATCTTTTGTCAACAAAAAATAGTATAGATAAAAAAGCTGCAGTTTGTAATGCATTGTCATGGAGTATAGATGGGAAAAATAATGCGGAGTTGTTTTCAGGTTTTCTGGCAAAGAAGTATAAAACATCGAAAGAAGATTTAAATTATGATGATTTAAGCGCAGATGAAATGCTTTGTTTGGGTTATTTGAAAGTTCTGGATAATTATTTTGAACCAAAGCCTGCATTGGCAATCCTCGAGAAAGCTAAGATCAAAAACCCCGATAGTTATACAATCAATATAATATATGCTTTAATTCAATCACAAATATACCTTGATGAAAATAAATGGTGTAAAGTTTGGAAAGTATGCAATGTTGTGAGAAATAATAATTTGTTTGAACAAGATTTAAGAGACGAAGCAGTTAATGCAATATTTGAATATATTGATATATACCAAGCAGAGTGTAGGTAATAAGTACTTAAAATATACTAAATTGCCGATAGTACTTAAAGTTAGTTTTACATTGTGTGGAAATAACAATATTGTTATTCTAGCCATCGGGTAATTATTGAATAAAACAATTCATAAATAATATAAACATGAAAGTGATTAAAAAGATATTCTTAACAATATTTATCATAGTTGTTATTGCAGCAGGGGCAATTTTTGCATATATTTATTTTACAGAATCTAAAAAGAAAGATCCGTTCTCAATTATTCCTTCTAATGCTATATTTGTTATTGAGACAAAGAATCTTACCAAAGGGTGGAGTACCTTGAGTGAGAGCAAAGTGTGGAAGCACATGATGAATAATGAGTATTTTAAAGACATAAATGAAAGTGCATGTACAATAGACTCATTGATAAAAGATAACAAAACAATGAACAGTATTTTTGAAAATAGAAAACTGCTCATCTCAGCTCACATGATTTCGGGTAAGGATTATGATTTTCTTTTTATTATTGATTTGCAAAAAGCCTCGAAAATTACTTTTATCATTGATTATATAAAGAATAGTCTGTTGAGCTATTTCGATTATTCGATGAACAAACGACAGTATCTCGATAATGAGATTTTGGAATTGGTTGATTTAAAATCTAAAGATGTATTATATCTTTCATTTATAGATAATTTATTGGTATGTAGTTACACTTCTTCCTTACTTGAAATGGCCATTAGGGAAAAAAATACAGAATATTTTATTAAAAATAACGAATTCAAGAAAGTAGAATCAAAACTAAGTAATAGAGATCTTTTTAAATTTTATGTTAATTATTCGCAATTAAACAGTTTTGTGAAATGTTATGTTGATGATCTGAATGATATGGCTGCATCCATTGGAAAAAGTTTGTATTATACAGCTCTTAACTTCGATATAAAAGATGAACAATTATTTTTTGAAGGAAATACAAGTGTAAATGATAGTTTATCATCTTATTTAAAAGCTCTTTCAGAAGTTGATCCGGGTAGGTCGGGTGTTTCGGATATATTATCAGACAAAACCGCATTGTATGTTTCTATGTGTTTTGAAGATTTTAATGATTTTTTCAGTAAACTTAAGAACGAATTTTCTAAACAAGATAGCAATGCAGAGAGCTACCAAATAAAGATAGATAGAATTCAGAAGTTATTGAAAATTGACCTTCAGAAAGACTTTTTTGATTGGATTGGCAACGAAATCAGTTATTCGAGAATGAGACCTGTTGATGGAAATGCAAAAGAAGAGGATATCATAGTTGCAATACATGCAAAAAATATTGAGGATGCCAGGATTGGTTTAAATAACATAACTTCACAGATCAGAAAACGGTCTATTGTTTTGAAGTTTAAAGCTGTTAATTATCAAGAGTATGAAATAAATTATTTGGATATTAAAGGGTTTTTTAAATTGTTTTTTGGTAAGCTTTTCGGTAAGCTCGAAAAGCCATATTATACTTATATTAATGATTATGTTGTTTTCAGCAATTCTCCTTCTATGCTTATGGATGTGATCGATGATTTTAAGAATGGAAAAACATTATCGAAAAACGATAATTTTGCCAATTTTAAGGACAATTTTGATAATAAGACCAATGCTTCTATTTTTGTTCAAATGCCTAAATTGTATTCGTACTTGTATTTTTTCAGCAATGGTGAAAAACGTAAAAGCATTCAAAAGAATAAAGATTTAATATTGAGTTTTACAAGAGTTGGATTTCAGTTGGTTTCGGATGGAAAAATGTTTAAGACCAAACTTATTGCAGATTTTGATGAAAATGCATTGGTAGATGATGAGTTAGAAAAGTTTGAAACTGCTGCAGAAGATATTTCAAATAATGAAATTGCTGCTTTAAGTTTCAAAATAAATACAATTCAGGAAGATATAGCAGGTGATGGAGAAAAAACAATTCTGTATGAAGATGGAAAAACAAAATATGAAGGAAAAATTGTTAATGGAAAACCAGATGGAATTTGGAAAACATATTCTGAAAATGGATATTTACTAAGTGAAGTAAACTATAAAGAAGGAGTTGTTGAAGGAGATGCTGTGTTTTATTATGAAGCTCCAGACAAAAAGGCAAAGATAAAAGTTAAATTTGAAAATGAAATGATTGTTGATAATTATAAAGAATTTTATGAAAATGGCATTCTCAAAGCTGATATTGAATATGAAGATGGGAAGCCAAATGGATATGCGAAATTTTATTATACCAGTGGTATTCTTAAGATAAATGGAGATTACAAAGAGGGAGTAAAGAAAGGTAAATGGCTATATTATACAGAAACAGGTCAGGTATTTAATAAAGAGAAGTGGAAGAAAGGGAATTTAAAATAATGTTGTCTTGTATTAAATGGTTAAAAATTGTTAAATGGTTTTATTGGTTAAGTTGTCTTTTTTAATTATTATTTATTTTATTGGTGTGTGTAGTTTGATTATTTTAGAATTTGTTAAAAGATTTTAAATGATAATATAGTTTTTAGAAATAAATTCTTTTGATATATTGTATTTTGAGGTCAGTATGGGGAGTAAGGATATTGCTTCATCAACTTTAGAGATTTTTAAAAGGGCATCAATTTCTTTACAAACTTCATAGACCTGCATAACCCCCATAGTTCCGGCTAGACCTTTAAGTGCGTGAATGGATTCGCCTATGGTTTTGAAGTCATTGTTTTTTAAGGCAGTTTCAACTGTTGTAATGGTTTCGAGCCCTTCATTTAAAAATGATTCAAAAAGCATTGAAACAAATTGTTTATCTCCATTTGCTTGTTCAGAAATAACATCAACAACATCAACATCAATAATCTTAAAAGAATCGAAATCGTTATTGGTAATAGAAGCCATAATTATAAAATTTAATTATTCAAAATTAATGATTTTTTACATTTATATTCTTAAACTTATTAACATTAATAAAAATATTCAAATAATATTTTTTTTTTTGATTAAGTGAGCTATATTTGCACTTAATATTCATTAATATTAATTAAAAATTTTAAATCATGATGAAAAAATTACTTTCAATTGCAACAATAATGTTGTTAGCATTAATGTTGAATGCGCAAGCTCCAAGTTGGGTTGCTCAAAGCACCAATTTTGTTGCTGCATCTCGTGGAATTCAATGGATAAGTACTCCAACTTCACAAATTGTTTGGTGTACTGCATATGATGGCTCTGGTGGTGGTGCTAATGTTCGCGAAGTTTGTAAAACTACCAATGGTGGTACAAACTGGACTGCAATAGTTATTCCTACTGCTCAAATTCCTGCTACAAATAGTTTATCTACAATTAATGCATTTGATGCTAATACAGCATTTGTTGCTGCTTTTCCAAATTCAGGTACAGCTCAAGGTGTTTATAAAACAACCAATGGTGGTACAAATTGGGTAAATACAAGTACAGGTACATTTATAAATGCAGAAAGCTTTTTAAATAATGCTGGTTTCTGGGATGCAAACAATGGTCTTGCTCAGGGAGATGCTTGGGGAGCTACAAATATCTTTGAACTTTATACTACTACCAATGGTGGTACCAACTGGACTAAAGTTCCTGATGCAAATTTACCAGCTGGTTTATCTGCTGAAGATGGTTGGACAACATCATTCTATCATGCAACATTTGGTTCTAATAAATGTGCATGGTTTGGAACCAACAAAGGAAGAATTTTCCGTACAACAAATGGTGGTTTTAATTGGACTACTGCTGCAAGTGGTTTTTCTGATTGTGCTGGTTCTATAGCTTTTACAGATGAAAACAATGGAGTTGCAATTTGTAATGCTGGTGCTGGTGGTTATTTAGGTTTTACAAGAACAACCAATGGTGGTGTTTCCTGGGCTGCTCAAACATTTGCTGGTACTATTTATAAAGCTTCAGTTTCTTGTGTTCCTGGTAGAATTGGTTGGTATGTAAGAACAGGTTCTGCTACAGGTGAGAGTGGTTCTCAGATAAGCTTTGATTATGGTGTTTCCTGGACTGAAATTGATAATGTGGATCAACATACAGAAGTATCATTCTTCGATAGAGATAACGGCTGGGCAGGTGGTTTTTCTGGTGTAGGTCTTGGTATTTATAAATTTGTTCCTGGTTCAGTTGGAATTGATTTTAATAGCATTGCAAACAATGAATTAAATGTTTATCCTAATCCTTCAACAGGTAAATTTAGTTTAATAAATGCTGAGAATACTGTTGTAAATATTTATAACACTACTGGAAGTCTTGTTTATTCATCAAAAGTTGATGTAAAATCATTCTCTGTTGATCTAACTAACCAAGCTAAAGGTATGTATATTGTACAAGTTCAAAATTCTAATGGAATTAGAACTCAAAAAGTATCTATAAACTAATTTTTTAGTTTTAATGTTAAAATCAAGAAGCTGTTCTTAAAGGGCAGCTTTTTTTATATAAGATGAAATTATGGTAAATCTTCTGATTTTTATTCTGATATACAATAATGGAAATATAATTTTAAGAATAACTTATAATAAAAAGAGATGTAATGAAACAAATGAAAATTAGATTTATACACAAATAATAATTTTACATAATTTATTATTGAATTAAAAAAATGTTTTATATTTGGTTATTAATTAATTCAAGTTTAAAAAACTTGTAAATAGAAACAATTATTAACTAAATTTATTTATTATGAAAAAAGCTTTATTCTTATTTGTAGCATTATTTATGCTTACAGGATTTGTGAAATCACAAACCATTCTTTATCAAGATAATCTTGATTCTTATACATTGAACAGTTTTTTAGCTGTTAATAACCCTACTTGGTGGACAACATGGTCTAATGCACCGGGTGGTAATGAAGATTTGCAGATTTTGAATACTTTTAGTCATTCTTCTTCCATGTCTGGATCAGCAGATCTTGTTTCTGCAGCTACCGATGCTGTTTTAAAATTAGGAGACAGAACAACAGGAGTATATGAATTAAAATGGTGGATGTATATTCAAACTGGTAAATGCGGATATTACAACATTCAACATATGCAAGTGCCTGGAACGGAATGGGCTTTTGAGATTTATTTCCGTACAAATGGTGATATTCAGTTGCTTGCTGGTAGTTCAACACCAATAACAGGAACTTATCCTAAGGACACTTGGTTTGAAGTAAAACAAATAATCAATCTGGATGGAGATAATATTACTTTGTTTATAAATGGCGTTTCTATTCATACTTGGCCTTTTCATTATCAAGCAAGTTTAACTACAGGTACTAACCAATTGGGTGGTGTAGATTTCTTTGCTGGCGAATTTTCTGGTAGTGGAGAATCTCCTGCGTTTTTCATTGATGATATTTCTTTTATCCAAAATCCTGTTGGGATAAATGAAATTGAAAATGATGAATTTATGGTTTATCCAAATCCTGTAAATGATAAGCTCAATATACTTACAAATGAAAACATCAGTAATATTTCTGTTAATGATATTAATGGTAAAACTGTATTAACTGGGAATAGTAAATCTATAGATGTTAGCGCTTTAAGTAATGGAGTTTACTTTGTTAAAATTGAAACTGCTAAGGGAATTACAAATTCAAAATTTATTAAGTATTAACAGGACTTATAAAAATTGCTTTTTCTTCGTTGGACTTTAATTTTAAAAACATCATTTACTAATGTAAACTCTGTTTTTATAATTTTGTCCGCCTCAAAAAATCTAATTTTTAGAAGCCCTCTTAATTGAATTTGTTTTTTATTTAAAAAAGAAGCTGTCAGTTTCTGATGGCTTCTTTTTTTTTATAAATTTGTATTTTATTCGTAATTATCTTTTGTAATTTGGGAATAGAAATTTAGAATAAATTTAGTTTACATAGTTGCATAAATATTACATTACTAGGTTTTACAAATATTAAAAAACAGGAGGACGAAAAATGATAAATTATAATAAGTTTTTTGAAGAAATTAAAACCTTAAAAGGAAATCTTTATCAAAAAGACTTTTTATTGACATGGCAAAAGTCAAAAGATGAATTAATAAAGGTTTTGCTGGTAGCAGAAGCTTTAAAACATTTAAGAGATAATAATATTTCAACCAAGTGTTTCGATTCGGGTTTGGCAATATCAAATTTTAGAGATAATTCTACAAGAACAAGATTTTCATTTGCTTCGGCTTGTAATATGCTTGGATTAGAAGTTCAGGATTTGGATGAAAGCAAATCGCAAATTGCACATGGTGAAACTGTGAGAGAAACAGCAAATATGATTTCATTTTTAACTGATATTATTGGTATTCGCGATGATATGTTTTTAGGTGAAGGAAATAAGTATATGCAAGAAGTTGGTGAAGCTCTTGATGATGGTTATCAGAATGGTGTACTTCCTCAACGTCCAGGTATTGTTAATTTACAATGTGATATTGATCACCCAACACAATCTATGGCAGATCTGATGCACTTGAAAAATTATTTTGGTTCATTAGAAAATTTAAAAGGTAAAAAAATAGCAATGACTTGGGCATATTCACCGAGTTATGGCAAACCACTTTCTGTTCCACAAGGAATCATTGGTCTTATGACTCGTTTTGGGATGGATGTTTCGCTTGCTTATCCTGAAGGATACGATTTAATACCTGATGTGATTGAAATTGCAGATAGAAATGCGCAAAATTATGGTGGTAGATTTAAAGTAGTGAATACTATGGAAGAAGCTTTTAAGGATGCGGATATCGTTTACCCAAAAAGTTGGGCTCCATATGTGGTAATGCAAAAAAGAACAGAACTTTTGAAAGCATCTGATAAAGAAGGTTTAAAGTTGCTTGAGCAAGAATGTCTGCTTAACAATGCCCGCTTTAAAAATTGGGAATGTACAGAAGAGAAAATGAAATTAACTAATCAGGGAAATGCATTGTATATGCATTGTTTACCAGCAGATATTTCGGGAGTTTCTTGTAAAGAAGGTGAAGTGAGTGCAGGGGTATTTGAAAAATATCGTATAGAAACATATAAAGAAGCTGGTTATAAACCATACATTATTGCTGCTATGATTTTAACAAATCGATTTGAAAATCCTGTAAAACTTTTAAAAAGGATGAATAATAAGAAAGTGAAGAGGGTTAAGATATAGTTTCTTTGTAGGTAAAAGGTATAGAGTATAGAGTATAGAGTATAGAGTATAGAGTATAGAGTATAGAGTATAGAGTGAACAAAGCTCTATTCCCTTTTTTTATAGCTAATTCTACTTTCTAACACCCATGCTTTGACATTTTATACATGTATCACCAATATAGTAACAAAATATAAACAGGCAACAAATTATTTTTAGTTTTTATCAAAGTGTTTGTCTTCAAGTAAAGGAACAAATCTAAAATAGCCCATTTCTTTTTTATCTATTTCGTTTTCTGATATTTTAGTAATAACTGTCATAATTTGCACATCATTAGCCCCAACAGGTATTACTAAAACACCACCTATTGAGAGTTGATGAATTAAATCGTTTGGAATAATAGGAGCGCCGGCTGTAACAATAATTTTATCGAAAGGTGCATAAGAAGGTAAACCTTTGTATCCATCACCAAAAAACATTTTGGGGTTATATCCCATTTGAGGTAAAAGCATTTTTGTTTTCTGATACAATAATTTAATTCTTTCAATTGAAAATACTTTTGCCCCCATTTCAAGTAAAATACATGACTGGTAACCAGATCCTGTACCTACTTCTAATACTTTATCCCCTTTTTTAATTTTTAAAAGCTCCGATTGATATGCAACAGTGTATGGTTGAGAAATTGTTTGTCCTGCTCCAATGGGAAAAGGTTTGTCCTGATAAGCAATTTCAAGAAAAGAAGAATCTAAAAAGAAATGTCTAGGAACTTTTTCTATAGCAGATAAAACATTTTCATCAACTATTCCCTTTTCTCTAATCTGTTCAACAAGTTTTTTTCTTAAGCCTTTGTGTTTGTAATTATCTATCATTAAAAAAATCAGTTTATAAGCAAAACATAAATATTTTATGCGAAAATAGTAAATTCATTTGGCTAAAAGTTATACATTTGCAAAAAATTTTAATCATATGCTTAAAATTGGAGTTTTAGGTGCAGGGCATCTTGGTAAAATACATATAAAATGTATAAAAGAAATTGGTAATTTGGATTTAGTTGGATTTTACGATCCAAATACAGAAATAGCTCAGCAAGCAGCAACAGAATTTGAAATAAAGAGTTTTAAATCGATTAATGAATTAATTGATGCAGTTGATGCTGTTGATATCGTTACACCAACAATATCGCATTTTGATTGTGCTTCAAAAGCTTTAAAGAAATCAAAACATGTTTTTATAGAAAAACCATTGACAACAACTTTAAAGGAAGCAAAAGAATTAATAGAACTTGCAAAAGAAGCAAATGTTAAAGTGCAAGTTGGTCATGTTGAAAGATTTAATCCTGCTTTTCTTGTTGCAAAACCGTATTGTTCTCAACCTATGTTTATTGAAACACATAGATTGGCTCAGTTTAATCCAAGAGGAACAGATGTACCTGTTGTATTAGATTTAATGATTCATGATATAGATATTATTTTAAGTTTGGTAAAATCGAATATCAAGAAAATTAGTGCTTCAGGAGTTGCAATAGTAAGTGATACCCCAGATATAACAAATGCTCGTCTTGAGTTTGATAACGGATGTGTTGCCAATCTGACAGCAAGTCGGATATCAATGAAAAACATGCGTAAAACCAGAATATTTCAGAAAGATGCTTATATTGCTGTTGACTTTCTGAAAAAAAATGTAGAAATCATTCGCTTAAATGATGTGGTTGGGGAAGCAGATCCTTTATCAGTAATTATTGATTTAGGAAAAAATAAAACCAAAAAGCAGTTGTTTTTTGAAAAGCCAGAAGTATTAGCTACAAATGCGATAAAAACTGAGTTAGAAGATTTCTATGATTCGGTTATAAATAATACAGAACCAACTGTAACCATTTATGATGGGTATAATTCTCTTGAAATTGCATATAAAATAATAGACAATATCGAAATGTCTGCTAGCTTTTTTAAAGAATAGTAAGTAATCTTTAATTTTTAATTAAAATCAACTAATCTATATTTTATGCATTTTATTAAAAGCAAAATATTTCTTTTGATTTTTTTACTTGTTGCCTTTCTTTGTTCCTGCGAAGTTATAAATCCCGAAGAAACAATACCTTCCTATCTTCGTATAGATTCTATTAAACTTGATGGTTCTACATATGGTGCAAGTTTAAGCAAGATATCAGATGCATGGGTATATATTGATGATGAGATTGTAGGTGCATATGAATTGCCTGCAAAATTTCCAATTTTGATAGATGGTAAACATAAGGTATTTATTAAAGCAGGAATAAAAGTCAATGGAATTGCAGAAACACGTGGTTCTTATCCTTTTTTTGATGGTTATACAACAGAAGTTAATTTTGTTAAAGACAGCGTAATAACTTTAAAACCCATAATAAAATATTATGAAAATACTCAGTTTTTTATTAATGAAGATTTTGAAACAAGTGGCGTTTTATTTGAGAAAACCAGTAGAAGTGATACTTCTCTTGAAAAAACAAATGATCCAAGATATGTTTTAAATGGAAATTATTCTGGAGTTGTACATTTAACATCATCAAAGAATTTATTTGAGTGCAAAACAATTGAAGAATTTAAATTACCTTCAGCCAGTAAACCTATATATTTAGAGTTAAATTACAAAACGGATGTTATATTTACTGTTGGTTTTTTTGCAAATACCTTTCAAAGTACTAAACAACATTCTGTTTTTAATGTAAATACAAATACTTCGTGGAATAAAATATATATTAATCTTACCGAAGCAGTTAGTAACTATCCTGATGCTATTGATTTTAATATATTTATTGGAGCTACATTACCTGAAAGTCAAACTGAGGCCACAATATATTTTGACAATATCAGATTAATTTACTTTTAATATATTTTAATGAATAAAAAAATACAGGTTTTTAAATATGCTATAGCTGATGCCATATCTGCCATAGTTGCCTGGGGTCTTTTTTTTTCCTATCGTAAGTTAACAATTGATATTCAAATTGCCCAACATAAAGAACAAATACTTATTGATAATAATTTATATCTTGGTTTAATTATTATTCCTTTGTTTTGGCTGACATTATATGTTTTTGCAGCTACTTATAGAAAAATATACAGAAAATCAAGATTAAGAGAATTGGGGCAAACTCTATTTGTTTCATTGATAGGGGTGATAATAATATTTTTTGCCATTCTTTTGGATGATGATGTTAGATCGTATCGTTCGTATTATGAATCTTTTTTTGTATTGTTTATTATCCATTTTTCACTTACATACATTCTGAGATTTATTTTTACAACAATTACTGTATATAAAATCAGACATAAAAAAATCGGATTTAATACTATTATTGTTGGAAGTAATGATAAGGCCATTTCGATTTATAATGATTTTAACAAACAAGAAATAACATCAGGAAACTTTTTTGTTGGTTTTGTTCATGTTAGAAACTGGGATAAGCATCCTTTACTTGACTTACTTCCACATTTGGGACATTATAAAAGTTTACATGACCTGATAAACAAGCATAAAGTTGAAGAAATTATTATAGCAGTTGAACCAGCTGAGTATAAATCATTAAGTAAAATATTAACTGAAATAATCGATTCTAATATAGCTATCAAGATTATTCCTGATATGCATGATATGTTAATGGGTTCTGTTAAAGTATCTGCAATTTTTGAAGTTCCACTTATAGAAATAAAACAAGATATAATGCCAGTTTGGCAAAAAATCTTAAAACGTATTTTTGATGTTTGTTTTTCAATAATAGCAATTTTAATTTTAACTCCTTTGTATTTAATTACAGCTTTTGGAGTGATAATGTCTTCAAAAGGGCCAATATTATACTCACATGAAAGAATTGGTATAAACGGGAAGCCATTTATTATGCATAAATTTCGCTCAATGTATGTTGATGCTGAGAAAAATGGACCAGCTTTATCAAGTAAAAATGATAGTAGAATTACAAAGTGGGGTAAAATTATGCGTAAATTCAGGTTAGATGAAATTCCCCAGTTTTTTAATGTGCTTAAAGGAAATATGTCATTAGTTGGTCCTAGACCAGAAAGACAGTTTTTTATTGATCAGATTGTAAAAGTTGCTCCTCACTACAAATTGTTACATAAAGTAAAACCAGGTATCACATCCTGGGGGCAAGTAAAATTTGGTTATGCAGAAAATGTTGAAGAAATGGTAGAAAGATTAAAATACGATATACTTTATATCGAAAATATGTCTTTAGCTGTTGATTTAAAGATATTAATTTATACAATGCTTATCATTATTCAAGGTAGGGGTAAATAAAATCAATATATTTTTTAGCAAATGTTTTTCTGTCATAATTCTTTTAATTAAATATGACAAAATGTCCATGGATTTTTGTTGGCAAATATTTTGATAGTAAAATGCACATCATCATAATTATTTAATAAACTCTAAAATACTTTATTTCAGAAATGAAGAAAAAGAAAAATTCAACAGAAAGCAATGAAATGAAAAATGAAAACTTCGAAAGTACACAAACACTTTCAGAAGTAGAAGAGAATAACAATCAAAATGAAAACACTATTAATCAGGAAAAGGAAGTAGAAGAACTGAAAAACAAGATCAATGAATTAAATGATAAATATTTACGATTGTATTCAGAATTTGATAATTTTCGTAAAAGAACTATTAAAGAAAAAATAGAACTTAATAAAAATGCATCAATGGATGTAATTTTGACTTTATTACCTGTTCTTGATGATTTTGACAGAGCTGTAAAGACTATTGAAACTACTGAAGAAGTTAATGCTTTTAATGAGGGCATTATGTTAATATATAATAAATTTACTAAAACTTTAAATCAACATGGAGTTGAAGAAATGAAAAGCATTGGTGAAGTTTTCGATACAGATCTTCATGAAGCAATAACAAATATTCCTGCTACAACAGATGAAATGAAAGGTAAAGTTATTGATGAAATTCAAAAGGGATATTTATTAAATGGAAAAGTTATACGTTATGCCAAGGTTGTAGTTGGAAATTAGCAAATTATAATATTTATTTAAGATGGCCAAAAGAGATTACTACGAAATATTAGGTGTAAGCAAAAATGCTTCAGAAGCTGAAATTAAAAAAGCCTATCGCCAGATGGCATTGAAGTATCACCCAGATAAAAATCCAGACAACAAAGCATCTGAAGAAAAATTTAAGGAAGCAGCAGAAGCTTATGAAATTTTAAGTAATCCTGACAAAAAGAGCCGATACGACCAATTTGGGCATGCAGGAGTTGGTAGTGCAGGCAATTCGGGTTATGGTGGTGGAATGTCAATGGATGATATATTTAGTCAGTTTGGTGATATATTTGGTGATTCATTTGGCAGTGCTTTTGGTTTTGGAAACAGCAGGAGAAGTGGAAAAAGAGTTAACAAAGGCTCTAATCTTCGTGTGAAAGTGCGTCTTACTCTTGAAGAAATTGCTAAAGGGGTAGAAAAAAAAATAAAGGTAAACAAATATATATCTTGTAATACATGTAAAGGTACTGGTGCTAAAGGTGGCAATTCTTACAAGACTTGTTCTACTTGTAGAGGAACCGGACATGTTACAAGAATAACCAATACCATTCTTGGTCAAATGCAATCGACTTCTACTTGTCCTGAATGTGGGGGAGAAGGTCAAATAATAACAGATAAATGTAATACCTGTTTTGGTAATGGAATAATAAAGGGAGAGGAAGTTATTAGTCTTAATATCCCTGCAGGAGTTGTTGAAGGAATGCAACTGTCTTTAGGCGGAAAAGGAAATGCTGCTGCAAGAGGTGGAATTGCAGGAGACCTTATAGTTGTAATTGAGGAAGTTGAACATGATGAATTGAAAAGAGAAGGTACCAATCTATTATATGATCATTTTATCAGTTTTCCTGAAGCGGCTTTAGGAACTTCCATCGAAATTCCGACAATAGATGGTAAGGTTCGTATTAAAATTGATGCAGGAACCCAGAGCGGAAAAGTTCTTCGTTTAAAAGGAAAAGGTTTGCCAAGTATTAATTCGCACGGCAAAGGAGATTTATTGGTAAATATTAATGTATGGACTCCTAAAGCACTTTCTAAAGAAGAAAAAAATATTTTAGAAAAACTAGATAAATCAGAAAATTTCATACCTCGTCCGACAAGTAGTGATAAGAGCTTTTTCGACAGAATGAAAGAATACTTTAGTTAATAAGCACATAATGAATCTTTTTGTAGCTAAAAACATAAGCAAGCGATTTGCTAATCATACTGCTCTTGACAATGTTAGTATTGAAGTGCCGGAGAATCATATATTTGGTTTGCTTGGTCCTAATGGTGCAGGTAAAACCACACTAATACGTATTATAAATCAGATCACGGGACCGGATGAAGGAGAGCTGTTTTTAAATGGTGAACTTTTAAACCCTTCCCATACTTCAATTATTGGGTATTTACCTGAAGAAAGAGGTTTGTATAAGAAAATGAAGGTTGGAGAACAATCTTTGTATTTGGCTCAATTGAAGGGTATCTCCAAAACCGATGCTTTAAAAAAGCTAAGATATTGGTTTGAGAAATTTGAATTGGAAAGCTGGTGGAATAAAAAAGTAGAAGAGCTTTCGAAAGGAATGCAACAAAAAATTCAATTTATTGTTACCATTTTGCATGAGCCTAAGTTGTTGATATTTGATGAACCATTCAGTGGGTTTGATCCTATAAATGCTAATTTACTTAGAGATGAAATATTAAACCTTAAAAAAAACGGGGCTACAATTATTTTTTCTACACATAATATGTCTTCGGTGGAAGAACTTTGCGATGATATTGCGCTTATCAACAAATCGAAGAAAATATTGGAAGGAAATGTTAATGAAATTCGCAGAGAATATAAATCAAATACATTTGAAATAGAATTTGCAAATACAAATTGTGACCTTAAATCGCAATTAAATGGGAAGTTCAATGTTATTGACCAGGTAGTTGTTAATGATTATACTTTAGCCAAGATAAAGATTGACAAATCTGCTTCTTCAAATGATTTGATACAAGCTGTTCTCCCTTATGGTAATATTCATTCTTTTAAAGAAATTATTCCAAGTATGAATGATGTTTTTATTTCGAAGGTTGGATTAGATGAACTAAACCAAAAGTCTTAACAATTTTCAATTAAATCAATGAAAAAGATACTACTTATATTAAAAAGAGAATATCTAACCAGGGTTAAGAAAAAATCTTTTATAATTATGACCATCATCGGTCCATTGTTGATGGCAGCAGTAATGATAATTCCATTATATATTGCACAGAAATCTGATGAATGTAAAGAAATAGCTGTTATTGATGAAACGTATCAGTTTGTTAATTCCTTGCCCAATACAGAAAGTGTTCACTTTACTTATTTAAATGAAGATTTAACTTCGGCTAAGACCAATTTACCAAAAACAAAATATTATGCAATATTGCATATACCTGGTATTTCTTTTTATTCTCCTTCGGCTATGAGAATATATTCGGTTCATCAGCCTAGTTTGAGTGTGAAATTATATATTGATGGAGCCATAAAAAAAATAATTGAAGAAAAAAAACTTGAAAATTCAGGTATAGACAAAGTGTTGCTGGCTTCAACAAAAGCCAATATAGATATTACTACTATAAAACTAAATGATAATGGTGAAGAAAAAGAGAGTAGCACCTCTGTTGCAACGGGTTTAGGAATGTTTTCGGGGATATTGATCTACTTTTTCATATTTCTGTTTGGTTCGCAAGTGATGCGTGGCGTGATTGAAGAAAAAACCAGTCGTATTGTTGAAGTTATTATTTCATCAGTTAAGCCTTTTCAATTGATGATGGGGAAAATAATTGGGGTTGCACTGGTTGGGCTAACTCAGTTTTTGTTATGGATCGTTTTAACATTTTTTATTTTCACCATTGCTAAATCATCATTTCCTGATAAATTTACCCAGAAACAAACAACACAAAGTTTCGATAATAAAAGAATATCTTCCATTACCGAACTACAAGTTCAGGAAAAAACCAATAATCAGGAAGAATCGGAAATGGATCAAATGGTTAAATCGATCAAAAGCATCAATTTTGGTGTGATGATTGGTGCTTTTTTGTTTTTCTTTTTGTTTGGGTATTTGCTATATGCAGCCTTGTTTGCGGCAGTGGGTTCGGCTGTAGATAGTGAGGCAGATACGCAACAATTTATGCTTCCAATAACCATACCCCTTATATTTGCTATAGTGATGAGTCAGTTTATTATTAATAATCCTGACGGACCGGTTGCATTCTGGCTTTCAATCATTCCTCTTACTTCTCCCGTAATAATGATGATTCGTATTCCTTTTGGTGTTCCATGGCAAGAAATAATCTTGTCTTTTGGTTTGTTGATTCTGGGCTTTTGGGGTGCAACCTGGCTGGCATCTAAAATATACAGAACTGGTATTTTGATGTATGGCAAGAAAATAAGCTATAAGGAATTGTGGAAATGGCTTACTTATAAGAGCTAGGGGAAAGGAGAAAGGGAAAAGGTTAAAGGGAAAAGGTAAAAGGAGAAAGGGAAAAGGAGCAAGGGAAAAGGTAAAAGGTAAAAGGAGAAAGTAAAATCGTAATTTTTTTAAAGGGTTCCTTTTTCGATCATTTGTACTATTTGTTCTATATTTTTATCATCTCCTTCGGGATCGTATTCGGTTTTAAGGTTTATTCCAAATATTACGCCTAAGGATTGCCAAAAGAAAGCCCTGAGGGTTCCTCTAAATTCTTTTACAATTTCATAAGAGGTGGTTCCTGTTTCGCGGTCAACAAGTTTTAGCAATATAACTCCCTGCGAAAAGGTCATGTTTTTAATGTCTTCTTCAAATTGGCTGACCAAATCTTCTTCGGCCTGCTTTAGCAACTCCTTTTTTTCTTTCTCATCTGTAACTTTAGCAAGTAATTCATCCAGTTGTTTTAGTTTTTCTCCGGCAATTTTGGCATAAGGATAGGCTTTTTTTACGTCTCTGATAAGTTTTGTGATTTTACGTGCTTCTTTGTTGCTAACAAATTCGGGTGGAGCTTGTATTACTGCTTCTTTTAATTCTAAATAGGGTAGGGTATCGCCATTTATAACTATTCCACTAATAAGTATATCCTCTGTTTTGATGTTTTGTGCGCTAAGATTTGAAGACAACAAAGCAATAAAAAGAATACTGAGAATATGATATGGAAATCGGACTTTCATTAAAATATTTATATACTTATAGTTATTCGCAATTATACAATTTGATATTTGTCATTATTTCTGACAATAAAAATACCAAATTATTTGCCAAAGCGGGTGTTTTTTTTCATTATTGTTTATAGGGCAGTTCTAAAAATTCAAAAAAAACAGTTTCCCGCAGATTTCTCAAATATTCGCAGATTGATTTTAAAAACGTTGTGTTATTTATTCTGCGGAAATTAGCGAAATCTGCAGGAGAAACTTTATTTTTAGAACATTTAATTAGTAACCGATTATATTTCGATAACCAATTAAAGATTCTTCAT
This sequence comes from Marinifilum sp., assembly GCA_020718065.1. GTDB lineage: Bacteria > Bacteroidota > Bacteroidia > Bacteroidales > CG2-30-32-10 > CG2-30-32-10. The sequence goes on from DYDE01000068.1 coordinate 19,634, forward strand.
TTTGTAGCAATTTGCTACCAATGACAAGTTTTGTTATTTGTTGAAAATAAATCGTATTTCAACCTGTAATTTATTCTCAATAGGGTT
>DYDE01000069.1 GCA_020718065.1 Marinifilum sp.
CTCTGGGCAAATACATTGGTTGCACATAAAAAGGCTAACAAAACAACAAAAATTTTAAAACTTTTTTTCATTTCAGTAAGTTAAATTAATAATTAAAATATTTTAAACAGCAAAAATATAAAATCTATTCTATAAAACTAAAAAAATAATTATTCACTTACTTTTTAGTTCCCCCACGATATCCCATTTGTTCAAGAACTTGATCGCTGATATCGAATTTTGGATCAACATAAACCATCGTTAAACTGCTTGATTTGTCAAAAATAATCGCATAACCTCCTTTTGTAGAGACTTGTGAAATAGCTTCTGATATTTTGTCCTGAATTGGTTTTACCAACTCTTGACGTTTTTTAAACAAATCACCATTGTTTCCAAACCTTTGCTTTTGAAGATCTTTCGCTTCTTTTTCTTTTTTTATAATTTCATCTTCTTTTTGTTTTTTGATATCTTCTGGCATCAATACTGCATCTGCCTGAAAAGCTTTGTAAAGTTTGTCTATTTCTGCAAATTTTTCTTCTAATTCCTTCTGCCATTGTGCAGAAATATCATCAATTTTTGTTTGTGCAATATCATACTCCGGAATACTTTTTAAGATGTATTCAACATCCACATATGCAAACTTTTGAGCATTTGAGAAAGCAAAAGCTGCAACTACTAATACTATTGTTAAAATTGCTTTTTTCATTTTTTTGTCCTCCTTAATTAAAAATATTTAATATTATTTATTTAATCAATTGATTGGTTAATAGAAAAATGGAAATGAGATTTGTTAAAAACTTTATTATAGGAATTGGGTATTTTATCAAAACCATAACCCCAGTCAAGACCTAAAACACCAAACATTGGTAAGAAAACCCTTAACCCAACACCTGCCGAACGTTTCATGTCAAACGGATTAAATTCATTGTGAAATTGCCAGTTATTTCCGCCTTCTACAAATCCCATAACATAAATTGTAGCCTGTGGGTTAAGAGAAACTGGGTACCTAACTTCAACAGTAAATTTATCATAAACTGATCCTCCAACTGAATTTAAAGATCCTTTTGGATTATCAGGGGTTATTGAATTATTATCATAACCTCTTAAACCTATAATTTCTCTTCCATCAAACATATCAAAACCACTTAAACCATCACCTCCAAGATAAAATCTTTCAAATGGTGCAAGACCAATTTTACTATTATAATATCCAAGAAAACCAATTTTTGATCTGGTATGTAACACCAAATCTCCTGCCAATTTAGTATACCATGATGCAAAAAATTTCAATTTATAATATTCAACCCATTTATATTTTTCTCTGGCACTTAGCGTTGTGTAATCTTTGTTGTTAAATAACGAAAAAGGAGGTGTTAAAGCCAAACTTAACGAAATATCCGAACCTTGTCTTGGATAAATAGGTGCATCAGTAGAACTTCTGCTTATACCTGTATTTAAACTTATAATATTTGATGAGCCATCACTAAAAAGAGGGTTTGTAGTAACATTTTTAAGAACATAATTTTGATAATTTAAATCCATTGAAAGAATAAAAAAATCATCTGGCCAATTTAGCCTTTTTGCTATACCAACAGAAACTCCGTTAATAACAGTTGATGTCCTTCTTATGTCATTTTTTGCCAACCCGTTTGAAAAATTTGAATGGTAACCAGTAACACTAAAAGATATGGGTTTTTTTCCTCCCAACCAAGGTTCTGTGAATGAAGCACTATAAGTTTGATATTGTTTCCCACTTGATTGAGCTCTAACACTTAATTTTTGTCCATCTCCAGCTGGTAATGGCTGCCAGGCTTCTTTTTTTAATATGTTTCTAAGAGAAAAATTGTTAAATGACAATCCAAGAGTACCTACAACCATATTAGCACCCCAACCACCAGAAAGTTCTACCTGATCTGTGGATGTTTCTTCTACAGTATATTTAATATCCACAGTACTATTTATAGGATTAGGCAAAGGATCTATTCCAATTTTTTCTGCATTAAAATATCTTAATTGAGAAAGCTCTCTTTGCGAACGAATAACATCAGAACGATTAAACAATTGACCAGGTTTGGTTCGAATTTCTCGCATTACAACATTGTCATTGGTTTTTGTGTTACCATCCAATAATATTTTATTAATAGTTGCTTGCTTTCCTTCATAAACACGTATTTCAAGATCAATAGAATCGTTTTCAATCTTTACTTCAACAGGAGTTGCATTAAAAAACAAATAACCATCATCCATATATAATGAATAAACGTCTGTTCCGCTTGCATTCATTTGTAAATTCTCATCTAATTGTTTTTGGTTGTAAACATCTCCTTTTTTTATTCTAAGCACACTACTCAATTGTTCTGAATTATATTTAGTATTTCCAACCCATTTAATATTTCTAAAATAGTATTTCTTACCTTCCTCAACATAAATATCAATGTTTACAGATTTTTTATTATGTTTATAAACAGAATCTTTAATAATTTTAGCATCTCTGTAACCTTTTTCATTATATTTATCTAGTAGTTTATATTTATCTTCCTGATAATTTTCATTAATGTATTTTGATGATATAAATAATTTATAAAACTTCTTCTCTTTTGTGTCTTTTAAGGTTCTTTTCAATTTCGAGGCTTTAACATTGGTATTCCCATAAATGTTTACTTTGTTTACCTTTACTTTACTGTTCTTTTTTATGTCAATCAAAAGTATAGTTAAGTTTTGTTTTGTAGTATCTGGAGTTTGTGTAATTTTAACTTCTGCATTCAAATATCCTTTTTCCCAAAAATATTTTTTAATTTTAAAAGTAGTTCGCATCAGCATATTTTCTGTTATTACATCACCTCGTGTAATATTTATAGCTTCTCTAAGTTTATCAGTTTCTCCTTTTTTTATACCTGAAATAGAAAATCTTGACAGCCTTGGCTTTTCAAGTAAATCAAGATTTAAAAAAATGATATCTCCTTTAATTCCTGTTGCAGAAATATTAATATTTTCAAAGAGTCCTTGTTTCCATAAATTTTCTATTGCTTTTGAAATTTGATCACCAGGAATATTAATTTTTTGACCAACATAAAGTCCGGATAATAAAATTAATATCTTACTATCCATGTTTTGAGTACCCGTTATTGTAATCCCCCCAATTTCGTATTCAACTGGAGAAGCATAATCAAAATGGGTAGAATCATCAGTAAGTAAAATTTGAGATTTTAATCCTAGAGAAATTGAAGTAAAAACTAAAAAAGTTATAATAATCTTGCTAAATTTATTCATTTTAAATTGGTTTAATTTGTTCACTGGTTTTCCCGAAACGTCGTTCTCGTTTTTGATAATTAACAATGGCTTCATAAAGATCTTCTTTTCTAAAGTCCGGCCAGAGTGTAGGTGTAAAATATAGTTCAGCGTAAGCTATTTGCCACAAAAGAAAATTACTGATTCTGTATTCATCACTTGTCCGAATAAGTAAATCCGGATCTGGAATGCCAAGTAATGAAGTAGATAAACAATCAGAAAAATCATTCTGGGTAATATTTTGAGGTAATATTTGATTGTTTTGTACTTTTTGTGCAATATTTTTAACAGCTTCTATTATTTCCCATTTAGAACTATAACTTAATGCTAAAACTAAAGTCATTCTGGTATTATTTGCTGTATTTTCAATTGATTTGTTAAGGTTCTGATAACAATCTTTTGGTAAACTTTTTAAATCTCCTATAGCAACTAGTTTGATATTGTTTTCGTTTAATGTTTTTGTTTCTTTGCTAATAGTATTTACCAATAATTGCATCAAAGCATCTATCTCGTATTTAGGTCTGTCCCAATTTTCTGTTGAAAAAGCATAAAGTGTAATATATTTTATACCAAGTTCAGCAGCAGCTTCTGTCGTTTCTCTCACTGCTTTTACTCCGCTTTCATGACCAAAAATTCTTAATTTTCCTCTTTTTTTTGCCCATCTACCATTGCCATCCATTATTATTGCAATATGCTGGGGCAATTTATTAAGGTCAATCTTATCTTTTAAGTCAATCATTCCTAAATTTATATTGATTTTTGAGGAAGTTTTAATTCTTTCTTTTTTGATATTCTTTTTCTCTATATGCAGGGCAATTGCATTTCTTTTTTGCATTAATTTTAAAAGTAATTATCATTCCAGCAAAAGAATACCAATCTTTTGTATATGAGTTGCCTCTTTGCATACCTATATTATTTCTGTTTGATGATCGGTCTGCTAAAATCGCCGAAATAGGTCTGTTTTCGGAACTTAAAACAGAAGGATCGACATATTGCGTACTCACATCATCTATATAATCGGTAAAAGTTTTTCTTAATCCCCACTCTATACCAAAACTTACATGTTTTCCTATATTCTTTTTAAATCCGATGCCAAAAGGTATTGAAACACTTATTAAAGAATAAGGCTTTTTATTATATACGGACGTTCTTTGTCCTTCGGTTCCTAATGGTTGCAAATGATAATAATTGCCATTATAATTAGCTTGAGGGTCGAATCGAAATAGAGCTAAACCGCCAAAAACATAGGTGGTAAATGGGGTTTTAGAATTTCCCAAGGTAAAAGGAAGAAAATTAATTTCCACATTAGGTGATAATTCGATAATAGGAGATTTAAAACTTAAATTTCTGTTTGCATTGGTTTTGGTTTTCAAATCATCTCCTACAACATTACCATATAAGGCATTTATTTTTAACGTAACACGTGGGTTAAAGTTGTAACGATATATAATGCCCACAGCGGGTTTTGTTAAAGCAAAATGTAATTGCGGATTTAAATCGCCTAAGTAATAAGAACCACCCAAAAACAAACCAAATTCAGATTTTTGAGAAAAAGCCTGACTTGTTAAAAGAATGATTAAAACTAAAACGAAACTTTTTCTCATTAATACTTTTTCTTTTTGGGGAAAATAGGATAGAATTTTTTATTTGTATGAATCTTATAGCTTATATTACACATTATAAACATATAAGCATCCTTCTTTTTAGGATCACCACGTTGTTGACCAGCTTGAGTTGAAGCATATAATGGATTATCAATATCATCTTTTGTTGGGCTTGGGTTTGAAAATTCCTGTGATAAATATGAATTAAAATCGCTATTGCTTCCGTATATTCTTTTATCAACATAAGTTGTACTACAATCGTCTATATAATCTGTAAAAGTTTTTCTGAAACCATATTCAAGACCAACTGACCAATATTTTGACCAACCATAAGAAAACCCTACACCAAAAGGAATACATAATGCAAAATTTTTATATTTTTTTCTTGTAGGAATAATTCCCTGGCCTTCTGTAGAATAGTCTTTTAAATTATACCATTTTGTTGTTCCCTCTAATTTGTTAGTGAATTTAGTTTGAGGATTAAAATAAAAACCACCAATACCTGCAAATAAGTAACCACTAAATCTAATATTTTTCTGACCATGTACTTTTAACTTATATCTTTGACCTGTCTGATTTGTCATGAAAAAAAAGTCTAATTGAGTTGATAACTCACCAATGTGTGATCTAAAATTTAAATTTCTGTTATTTCGGAATTTTTCTTTTGTAAATTTATCATTACCATATACAATACCATAAAAGCCACTAGTTTTAATTGCCCATCTATCACTTATACGATAACGATACCCAAAATCAAAAGATGGTCTTACAGATTTAAAATCAAAATCTCTTGGTCCGTTAGAACCTATTTTATTAGCACCTCCCAATTCTCCCATAAATCCAGTTCCCCCTATACCAAAAACAATTTCATCTTTTCTTAATTTCCTTGTTTGTGCTTGTAAAGACACAGACACTAATAACAATAAAAATGAAAATGTAAATAAAACTTTTTTCATAGCTGTTGGTTTAAATGATACCTAACTTATTGTGTTCTATAATATTTTAAAACGATATTTAACAAAAAACGACCATCTGCAACAGGCAAAATTAGGTATTTTTTTTAAATTAAATAAATTTTAGTTTAGTGATTTATAATTTTTAACATTTTTTAACATTTATCTCTGTTAATTTTTATTGTTTCTGCTAATTTTTAATTAAACGAAAAGAAATCTATTTTATTGTATTAAATATCTATTTTTTTGATTAAATTTTTCAAATATTTCTTTCAAAAAAATCAATAATTTAAAAGTTTTATAGAATTGTTAAAAAGTTTAGTAAAAATGATAAATTATAAGGTATTGTTTTGTATCTTTGTATTATAATGATCTATTGTAATTAAAATTTATGAAAATAACTTACATTTTATGCTGAATACCGAAGTGATTTATGATTTTGTATGGATAATTGCATTTTTTGTGATGTTTCTGTTAATTACACTGCATTATAAAAACAACCTAACTGTGATATTTACGGTATTTAAAAATATAAAGATATTTTATCATGACGCATCTATTTACAAAAAGTCATTTAAACGAGACTTTTATGAGCCTTGGTGGCTTACATTCAATCCAGAAAGATCGCCCCATATCGAACAACTTAATTCCTTCAAAAAAGAAGGTTGTTTTTAATAGGGTTTCGGTTTTTTGTTTTGTTTTAGCTGTATTCTTAATCATAATGGTTTCTAATATTGTAAACGGGCAAGTAACCATTGTTTCTGACGGATTGAATAACTCAACTACTTTGTTTACTCTTTCTGGAGGTGCATATTATACTGGAAATAGTGCTGCTGGCGATCGTCCTGCAACAAGTCCTTTTGCTAGCGAAGGTACACATTCAAGAGGAGTTAGTAACTCAACAGCTACTTTAACATCTTCTGATATCAATACGATTAGCTATTCCTCAATTTTTATGACTTTTAGATTAGCATCTTGGTCAATAAGTAGCACTGGAAATGGCACAGATGCTGGTGATATTGTTACGGTTGAAGTTAGCCCTGATGGCGGAACAAATTATTATAGTACCGTAAGAGTTTTAGGTAATAGTAATGCATATTGGTCATATTCCACAGGTACTGGCAACGCTACTACTGTCTATGATGGAAATGCTACTCCAGTTGATTATGCTCCTGCTGGAGGTGGTGATAGAATAACAGATGGATATTCAACAGTTACAATAACTGGCTTACCATCAACTACAAATTTGAGAATTAGAATAACATTGTTAAATAATTCTGCTAACGAAAGATGGACTTTTGATGATTTTTTTGTAAAAGGTACTTCGGCTATAACACCAGATATAACTTTATCAGATAACGATGCTCAAATAGTAGCAGCCAATGTCAATCAGGGGACTTCAGCACATATTTTACATAAGTTTAAATTAGGGGTTACTACAGCCAATGCGACTCTTACGGGTCTTATATGTAATACCTCCGGAACTTATATTGTTTCTGATATTGCAAATTTAAAGGTGCGCTATTCAACCAATGCAACTTTGGATGCTGGTGATGTAACATTAAGTACGATTACACCAACAATTGCTGGGAGTCAAACCTTTTCTTCCTTTACTTCTCAAACAATAAATTCGGGAAGTACTGGTTATGTATTTATAACAGCCGATATTGCAGCCAACGCGACTAATAATAATACTATTAGTGTCAATGCTTTAACAAATGCAAATTTAACTTTTTCTAGTGGCAATAAAACAGGTTCAACAACTGACGGTGGTACACAAACTATAAAGGATGTTACAGCTCCAACAGTTAGTTCGTTTAATCCTTTGGATGGAGCAACTGGTGTTGCTATTAATGCAAACTTAGTAATAACTTTTAATGAAAATATTCAATTAGGCACTGCTGGCAATATCGTAATCTATAACTCAGATGCAACTGTTTTTGAGACCATTCCTTATAATGATGCAAGAATTACTTTTTCGACGAATACCGTGACTATTAATCCTTCAGGTACTTTTGTAAATAGTGCAGGTTATTATGCTCAAATTTCTGGTACAGCTATCAGAGACGTTGCAGGAAATAATTATTCCGGGATTAGTGATGCAACAACCTGGAATTTTACAGTTGTTGCTACAAGCACTTCTTGTGCGTCTGATTTAATTATTTCCGAATATATTGAAGGTAGTAGTAATAATAAATATATTGAAATTTACAATGGAACGGGTAGCTCTGTCAATTTAGCTAACTATGAGGTTCTGCAGTATAATAATGGATCCTCAACTGTTTCATATACATTAGCACTTTCAGGGACTTTGACAGATAATACTACCTATGTAATTGAGAATTCAAGTGAAACATTAGGTGTTACTGCAAACCTTTCAACTAGTTCAAATGTAATGGCTTTTAATGGAGATGATGTCATAGCATTAAGAAAAGGAGGAACAACTATAATTGATATAGTCGGGCAAATTGGTTTTGATCCTGGCTCTGAATGGGGAACAGGACTTATTTCAACAGCAGATAATACACTAAGAAGAAAATCTTCAATTTTTACTGGAGATAGCAATGGTGCTGATGTATTTGATCCTTCAGTTGAATGGGATGGTTATGCTACTGATATAGTTTCTGGTTTAGGATCTCATTCTATGTTTTGTGGTCCTACGATAACAGTAGGAACCATTACTGATTTCGGAGATATATGTGTAGGAAATACCTCAGCAGAAAAAACATACAATGTTTCTGGTTCGAGTTTAACAGCCAACATATCAATAGTACCACCTTCTGGTTATGAAATATCAACCGGAACCGGTGGAAGTTTTGTGGTTACCAATCCGATTACCTTGGTCCCATCAGGGGGTACAGTGACCTCCACTCCAATTTATGTTCGTTTTGTTCCAACATTAGTACAGCCATATACTGGAAATATCACAAATGCCAGTACAGGAGCGACAACTAAAAATGTTGTAGTATCAGGGAATGGTGTTTCTGCAGGAGCTAATGTCACAGCTCTCACAGCTACAAGCGGCCAAAGCACCGTTGTTCCAATTTCATGGACAAATCCTCTTTGTTTTACAGAAGTAATGATAGTAGCAAAACTATCCAGTTCAATTACAGCAACACCCAGTGGAGATGGATCTGCCTACACGGCAAATTTAGCATTTGGATCAGGTACAGCAATTGCTGCTGGAGAATATGTTGTTTATAAAGGAACAACACCCCCTCAAGTTGTTACCAATCTGGTAAATGGAAGTACTTATTACTTTAAAGTATTCACCCGAAATGGAACCAATTGGAGCAGCGGTGTTGAAGTTTTTGCAGTACCAAATACCCCTATTGCAATTATTACCGAATGGTCTCAGGGTGAACCAAGTAATAATAATGAATGGGTGGAAATACTAGTTTTACAGGATCATGCCGATTTGCGTAATTGGGAATTAAGAGATGAAAATTCCCTTGCACCAAATTACTTATTAAAATTTAAAAACGTTGCTTTTTGGCAAGATATTCCAATAGGTACTTACATTTTATTGTATAATCCTGATCCTATTACATGGACTGGTTTACCTGCTCCTGATGGCTCTGCAGGTGACTGTAATTTTCTAGTTATGTTTAGCCAGGCCGATATAAATTCATATTATTTGGAATTTTCTAGTGTAAATCATGCTTTATGGTCCTGGAATAATTCCAGAGCTTTATCAAATAGTACAAATACAGATAACCCTCTATTGTACGATGGATCTGGTAATTTAGTTCATGATTGGGATCAGGGAAATACAGCTTCTTTTATTTCTGTCAGACCAAATTCAAGTGAAGGAGTTTATTATACTGGAACCGATGCAGCTGGTGTTTCCGTTGCCTCTAATTGGATAAATGTTCCATACAATGATCCAGCATTGACTCCAGGTTTATTTAATACAGCTGGACAAGGAATTTGGGTTAATGGTATCAGGCCATTTTTGAATTGTTCGTATAGAAGCGTTATGACCAATAACTGGAATACATTAGCTACCTGGGAGTCCACTTTGGATGGTATAAATTGGGCACCTGCTATTAGAATTCCTGATTTTAGTTTAAATGGGACAATTTTAGTTAGGAACACTCATAATGTTACACTTGATGCTGATAAAAAAGTGGATCAGTTAACTATTGAACCTACAGGTATAGTAACCATACCCTCTAGTATTACAATGACAGCTACTAATGGGACAGATGTAAATGATTTTGCTGTTAATGGGACTTTAAATATTCAAGGAACTTTAGTAGGGGCTGGTACAGTTGGATTTTTAGCTAACTCAACACTTATTACAAACAATACCTTAGGAATAAATGGCGCTCTATCTGGAGTTTTATTTAGTTTTGATGCATCTAATAGCGTGAATTTTAATTTTAATGGATCATTAGCACAAGTTACCGGGACATGGATGCCTTCAATATGTAAAAATTTAACCATTAATAATGCGAATGGGGTTTCTTTAAGTCAAAACACTGAATCAACAGGAATTTTAACCTTATCAAACGGCAATTTACTTGTAAATGGAAAGCTTTTAACTTTAAGTGGTACAATAGCAGGCGCAGGTACTATTTCTGGCAGTGCTACTTCCGAATTGTATATTGGAGGAACTGCTGGTGGAACTTTGGGAAGTATTACTTTCACTTCAGGAGCTCAAACACTAAATAATTTAACTATGAACAGAACTGGCGCTGGAGCTTCCGTGACAATAAATAATGACCTTGGAGTATTAAGTAACTTAAGCATGACAAGTGGAGTGATAAATATGGGTGCCAACACTTTGGAGATTGGTTCAAGCACAATAAACAGAGGCTATTTAACATATCTTGACGGTTTTGTAGCTGGTAAGGTGAAGCGTTGGTTTACTACTGCAACAAATTCAGGCATATCAGGGGTTTTTCCAATTGGGGTTTCTAATTACTACCGTTCTGCTCAAATAGAGTTTACAGCTGCACCTATTTCTGGAGGATCTTTAACAGCACAATTTATTTCTACTATTCCTGCGGGATATTATGATGGTTTGCCACTTAATGATGGGGCACAGGTTGTTGATAATGTTGCAGACGAAGGATTTTGGCAAATTGATGCAGGAGATGGGTTAACCGGAGGTACATATACATGTACTTTACAAGGAGATGGTTTTTCTTCTGTTCTAGATGCAACAAGAATTCGCATACTGAAACGTCCAAGTGGAGGTGGAAATTGGTCAGTTAGTGGATCTCATGGAATTGGCTCTTCCCCTCCTTTAAAAATTACACGTATAGGAATGACAGGTTTTTCTCAATTTGCATTAGGTAGTTTATTTGCTGAAAATCCATTACCAATTGAACTATTAGATTTTACTGCTAAAAATAATGGTAAATTAGTTAATTTGTACTGGTCAACAGCAAGTGAAATAAATAATGATTTCTTTACTCTTGAACGTTCTTCTGATGCAAAATCTTTTAACCCAATTAATAAAGTTAAAGGAGCTGGCAATAGCGATAGAATACTCAATTACTCTTTAATTGATGCTAATCCAATTAAAGGTATAAACTATTATCGATTGAAACAAACTGATTATAATAGTAATTTTAGCTATAGTAAACTTATTTATATAAACTTTTTGGAAAATTCCTGCGAATTAAATATTTCACTGCTTTTTATACAAAATAATTCTATTAAGGTTCAGTTAAATTGTGTAGATTCAAAAGTAATAATAGATATTTTAGATATTACAGGTAAAGTTTTGTTAACTCAAATAAATTACTCAAGTGATGAAATGCAGAATATCACTATACAATTACCAGATTTAAAGAAAGGTATTTATTTAATTAGAGTAACAACTGAAAAATCTGTTGTTGTGAAAAAATTTAGTTTTTAAAACATTGCTATTATTTAAAATTCCTCTGTCTTAAAGCTTCAAAAATTACAATAGCAGTAGCATTTGAAACATTCATGGAATCTATCTTTCCATTCATTGGTATTTTAATTTGTCGTAACTCTGGTGTAAGCCATTTATCTGATAAGCCTTTATCTTCAGTTCCCATAATTATTGCAGAAGGTTGTGTAAAGTCAACTTGGTGATAATAATCTGTAGCCTCAAGATATGTTGCACAAATCTGTATTTTGTTTTTTTTCAACCATTTTATAGCTTCTTCAGAAGTGCAGGTAGCAACCTGATTTGTAAATAAGCACCCAACACTCGATCGTATTACATTTGGATTGAAAATGTCTGTTATAGGGTTGCATATAATCACAGCATCTACATTAGCAGCGTCTGCAGTACGGAGAATTGCACCAATATTCCCGGGTTTTTCTATTGATTCTAAAATAATAATCAATGGAGTTTTGCTTAATTCCAGATCGTTTAAAGAAATTGTTTTTGGAACAACCAATGCAATTATTCCATCTGAGTTTTCACGATAGGCGATCTTTTCGAAAACTGATTTTGTTATTTCAAATTCTTCAACATCTTTAATTATCAATTTTTTTATTTCATAATATTTAATGTCTCCTATAATTTCCTTACATATATATATTGAATGAAATTTATGATTTGCTTCCAATGCGAGTTTTATTTCTCTCAAGCCTTCAACAATAAACAAATTCTGACTTTTCCTTTCAGATGACTTCTGAAGATTCAATATGTTTTTAATTTTTGGGTTTTTGTTACTACTAATCAACTCTTGCATTACCTGAAATTTTGTGTAAATTTAATGTGTTTTTTAATAGTATAATTATAATTAATGTATATCATTGTAAAAACTGCTTATTTTTGCAAAATCATTTAAATTTAATGGAATGCCGGCAAATAGAAGCAAAATCAGTATAATAATTATTTTAGGCATATGCCATTTACGTTTACAAATAAACAATAACCCTAAAGAAAATTAAAAAATATACTTATGAAATTAATTTCCCCAACAAATTGGAAAGAATACGAATTAATAGACTCTGGAGGGTATCAAAAATTAGAACGCTTTGGTAATAATATACTTATACGACCAGAACCTCAAGCAATTTGGGATAAATCTTTATCTGAGATAGAATGGGAAAAAATACATCATGCAAAATTTATTACTGACAAAACAAATCCTGAAAACAAATCAGGTAATATAGAAAAAGGCAAGTGGTTAATCAAAAAAGGGACTCAAGAACAATGGATGATAAACTATACTTATAAAACAATGCAAATTAAATTTCGTCTTGGGTTAACAGCTTTCAGGCACATAGGAATTTTTCCTGAACAAGCTGTTAATTGGGATTATATTTATGATACAATTCTAAGTTCAGAAACAAAAACGCCAAAAGTTTTAAATCTATTTGCATATACTGGTGGTGCATCATTAGCAGCAAAAGCTGCAGGCGCTGATATTGTTCATGTTGATTCTGTGAAACAAGTAATATATTGGGCAAGAGAAAACATGGACTCTTCCAGTTTAGCGAACATACGTTGGGTAATAGAAGATGCTTTGAAATTTGTTAAACGTGAAGTGAATAGGAGAAATAAATATAATGCTATAATTCTTGATCCTCCTGCATATGGAAGAGGGCCTAATGGTGAAAAATGGTTACTTGAAGAAAATATAAATGAAATGATAAAATTATGTTTTCAACTTCTTGAAGAAAAAAATAGTTTTTTTATACTCAATTTATATTCTATGGGTTTTTCTGCAATGATTCCAGATAATCTGATATCATCAGTATTCGGTAAATTGAGTGAAAAAGAATATGGTGAGTTATATATTCCAGACTCAAATGGAAATAATTTGCCTCTTGGCGTGTTTCTAAGATTTAGAAGGTAATGTCCATTTTGCCAATTTTGAGTAAAGCATTTGGCTTGTGATAGGTTTTGAGAGATAATCGTCTAAGCCTTCAGAAATATAACGTTCAGCATCTCCTTCCATTGCATTAGCACTTAAACCTATAATTGGAGGAAGAATTGTATATTTCTTTTTAAGCTCTTTTACAGCTGTAATTCCATCCATAACGGGCATCTGAATATCCATAATAATTATATCATAAGAACTTTGCTCAAACTTTTCCAGAGCATCTATCCCATTAAAAGCAATATCAACATTACACCCAATATTGTTGAGCATCATGGAAATGATTTTCTGATTTATAAAAATATCTTCTGCATATAATATTTTGAGGTTAAGGTTTGGTTTTTCAGAATAATCTTCAATAACTCCATCAATATCTTTTTTCTTTTTTTGTGTAGCTTGAGCAGCAAACGTAAACCAGAAATTACTTCCCTTGTTTATTTCACTTTCAACTCCAATATCCCCTTCTAATAATTCGACAAGTTCTTTAGTTATAGCCAAACCCAAACCAATCCCTTCATTAGTTTTAGTCAGGGATGAATCAACCTGCATAAATTTTACAAAAACATTCTCAATGTTCTCTTCACTTATACCAATTCCTGTATCAATAATTTCAATTTTAACGATAATATTATTTTCGTTATCCGAAATAAGTGTTGATTTTAGTATTATTGAACCATTATTTGTAAATTTAACCGCATTTGATATGAGATTTATGATTATTTCTTTAATGTGTGTTTCATCTGCTACAATAATTTCAGGAATTTTAGAATCGCAAACGATTTTAAATTCTATGTTTTTTTCAATAAAATTAGATTCAAATAAGGATTTCACTTCATTTAAAATTACTTCAAGACAAAATTCATTAATAAATAAGTTCATTTTGCCCTTTTCTAGTCGGGTAAGTGTTAAAATCTCATTGATAATATTCAATAAACTTTCTGTTGACTTTTTAATTATTGTAACATAGTCGAATTGTGTATCGTCTAGTTTTGTTTTTAAAAGAAACTCACTCATTCCCATTATTCCATTCATTGGTGTACGAATCTCATGGCTTAAATTAGCTAAGAGTTGTTGTTTTATTTGTGCTGTTTCTTTTGCTAATTCAGCTTTTTTAACCAATTCCTCATTTATTTTTTGTTGAGTAATATCCTGTATTGTAAATATTAATTTTATAGGTTCGTTATTAATATCTTTTAAAATTGTTGTGTAAGACAATATGTGTTTAATTTTTCCTTTTGAATCTATTATTCTGTAAACATATTCTGTCTCATCCGGATCTTCGTACTCAGACATATAGATTTTTTCAAATTTTTTTCGGTCATCAACATGAACATAGATAAGGTAATTGAATAGTGTAAAATTTGTTTTAAGACTTTTATCATCTATTTCCAAAATATTAAAAAAACTTTCTGAAAATATTAGCTGATGGGAAATGGTATCATATTCAAAACTACCAATTTTTGCCATCTTTTGAGTTTCAATAAGAAGCGATTTGCTTTGTATTATTTCATGTTCCCATAGTTTTCTGTCACTAATGTCTATTGCAATACCTCTTATACCAATTTTTTTATTTTTTATTTTTATAATATTTGAGTGAACCAAAACAGGCATTTGAGTGCCATCTTTTTTTAACGCAATAAATTCTCTATATATTATCTTTCCTCTTTCCAAAAGGTTTATAAAATTCTTTTGCATTTTGGGGTTGTCCTTTTTGTTAAACAACTGAAACACATTAATTCCTTTATTAAAATCATCAATGGTATAGCCAAATATTTCTAAAGCTTTTTTGTTTAGATAAGTAAATTTTCCATTAATATCTGTTTCAAAAACAATACCAGGCAAAAGATCTGCTAATTCTCTAAATCGTTGTTCGCTTTCTCTTAATGTGTTTTGTAAAATTTTATTTTCTGTTATATCTCTGAAAATACACAAAGAGCCAATAAAATTTTTTTGTTTGTCAAATTTTGGGGTAGAAGTAATAAGAATATTCTTTACTTTTCCAGATAGTTGGAGTATTTCTAATTCATATAATCCTTTGATTCCATTTTTTCTTAGACTTGTTTGACTAATTATATAAGAATAGTTCTCTTCAGTCAAAAAATCTTTCATGTTTTTGCCAATCAGCTTATTGCTAGGCATTCCGAAAATTCTCTCTGTCTCTGGATTCGCAAAAGTAATTGTTTCTTGTTCATCAATAAATCCAATTCCTTCACCTTGGCTGTCAATCAGAGAGCGATATTTCTCTTCACTTTTAATTAAAGAAAACTCAAGATTTTTTTGCTTAGTAATATCTCTAAATGTTTCAATAACTTTTATTGCATTTAAATCTTTATCTCTGACAACAATTCCATTACATGAAATCCAAATATAATGTTCGTTTTTATTTTTAATTCTAAATTCTGCTTCGTATTGTTTTTTCTTCTTAACCTCAATTTCTTCTTTTATTTTTTTCAGAACACCCTTATCATCTGGATGTATAACAATTTTTTTAACGAATGTATCCGGGGTAAAAGCTTCACGTTTAAAACCTAAAAGCTGATAAAACCGGGGGTTGGCATAATATTCTTTTGTAATTAAATCTATTTCCAAAACTCCCTCACTTGTGGCAAGCAGAGCTAGTTTGTATCTTTCAATTTCACTTTTGTTGTTTTTTGAATTCGATTTTCTTTTCAATCCGATGATTCTCTTACTCAAACGAGATACTTTTTCTTCTAAAGAACGCATTTTGTTTTCTATTCGCTTATTGCTGAATATGTTTTTCATAAACTAAAGAAAAATCAACGATATTTACAAAGATAATAAAGAATTTGAAATACTAAATGTAATTTATAAGTGCTTATTTTTATATAGTTATTGCTTATACGCTTTTGTAATTTCTCTTTTCCCTACAGGCCCTTTTAGATTATTAACACTAAAACCAGCAGATTTTAAAGCTCTTTTTACGCTTCCTTTTGCCGAATATGTCATTAATATAGAATTTTTTTTCATTAATCGAAAACACTTTGAAAACACTTCTTCAGTCCATAATTCTGGTTGAATATCTGGTGCAAAGGCATCAAAATAGATAACATGAAAGGTATTTTCAATTAAATCAACTTCTTGCAGTTTTTTATTTATTTTAAATAATGTAAAATATGGAGATATTTCTATTTTTTTCCCCCAATCAACTTGATGAATCTGTTCAAAAATATTTACTAAAAAAGATTCATTCATCATTTTGGGATAATTTAATTGTGATATTATTTTCATATCAATAGGGAAAGGTTCTATTGTTGTGTAATTTACATTGATTTTCCTTTTTGTGCTTTCTATAAATGTTAGAAAAGCATTTAATCCCGTTCCAAATCCCACTTCTAAAACATTTATTGGGTTATTATTATTAAAAGTTTGTTTTAAGCCGTTTTCTATATATACATGCATTGATTCGCCGATAGCCCCATATGTTGAGTGATAATGTTCTCCTAGTTCTTCAACTAATAGTGTATGAGAACCATCGGCAGTAGTGATAATTTTTTGACTAAATTTTTGTGGCATAAATATTGATAAATTTGTTAAAGTTAAATTTTTATTTGTTTTGTATATATAATAGTTAAAATATTAATAACTTTGTATGCTAAAACAGAATCAACAAATTAATAATCTAAATAATATTTACAATGAAAAAAATCTTTTTATCGTTGGGTTTGATTATGTTAACTTTTCTAGCTATTAAAGCTCAAAACCCATCTACAACACCAGTTAATCCAAATGCACCAGAAATCAAATTTGAAAACCTAATTCATGATTATGGAACTATTACGCAGGATGCAAATGGTGACTGTGAGTTTAAGTTTAAAAATGTTGGAAAAGAACCATTAATTCTTTCAAGTGTTACATCTTCTTGTGGTTGCACAACTCCTTATTGGTCTAAAGAACCAATTTTACCAGGAAAAGAGGAAATTATAAAGGTACATTATGCTACTAATCGTGTAGGTGTTATAAGCAAACAAATTACTGTAATATCAAATGCTAAGAACTCTCCAGTAATTTTAAACATTAAAGGTAATGTATTAGCGAAACCTGTTGAAAACGTTCCGGAAAAGCCAACTAATCCAAATGGTACACCTGTTAGTCCTAATAAATAATAATATTTCAAATTCTATTAGGTTAGATTAAAAAAAAATCAAAACTTTGTATCCCGATAAATTGTTTATCGGGATTTTTTTTAATTAAAATTTATATAATTATGCCAAAAATATCATTAAAAGGCAACCAGATGCCAGAATCACCAATCAGAAAGCTAGTACCTTATTCAGACCAAGCCAAAAAGAGAGGGATAAAAGTTTATCATCTCAATATTGGTCAGCCCGATATTGAAGCTCCTGAGGCTATGTTAAACAGTATTCGCAATTCAAATATAAAAGTAATTGAATATAGCCATTCTGCTGGTATATTATCATATAGACAAAAATTGGTTGAATATTATAAAAAGAAAAATATTCAGATTACTCCTGATGAAATTATTGTAACTACTGGTGGTTCTGAAGCTATATTAATAGCTATGTCTGTTTGTTTAAATCCTAAAGATGAAATTATAATACCAGAACCTTTTTATGCCAATTATAATGGCTTTTCTACAAACACAGGAATAATTGTTAAACCAATTATTTCAGGTATTGAAACTGGTTTTGCTTTGCCTCCTATTAGCGAATTTGAAAAAGCAATAACACCAAAAACAAAAGCGATAATGGTATGCAACCCTAACAATCCTACGGGTTACCTTTATACAAAAGCAGAACTTGAATCTTTAAGAGATTTGGTTAAGAAATATGATCTTTTCTTATTGGCAGATGAAGTGTATCGAGAGTTTTGCTATGATGGTTCTGAGCATTTTTCAGTAATGAACCTCGAAGGATTGGATGAAAATGTTATTTTACTTGACTCTGTTTCTAAACGATATAGTGCGTGTGGTGTGAGAATTGGTGCATTTATATCCAGAAACAAAGAAGTAATGAAAACAGCTATGAAATATGCCCAGGCCCGTTTGAGTCCTCCTACATATGGGCAGATTGCTTCTGAAGCAGCAATTGACACTCCAGATGATTACTTTAAAAAAGTAATTGCTGAATATGTTGAACGCCGAAATATTGTTGTTGAATCAATTAATAAAATGAAAGGTGCATTTTGTCCTAACCCTAAAGGAGCTTTTTATTGTGTTGCAAGATTGCCAATAGATAATGCTGATAAATTTTGCCAATGGTTGCTAGAAGATTTCAATTATCAGAATGAAACAGTTATGCTTGCTCCTGCTACAGGTTTTTATTCCACAAAAGGAGCCGGTATCAATGAAATAAGAATTAGTTATGTACTTAATGTTCCTTCTCTGATTAAAGCTATGAAGTGTTTGGAAGAAGCACTAAAGGTTTATCCTGGTAAAACAAACTAAAAAAAAATGCTTTTGTTCTATTAATAAAAGCATTTAATAATTTGATAATAACTAAGTGTTTATAATCCGTATTTTTTATTTACAAAAACAAATAGGATTTCTTCTTATTAAAGATGTATAGCAATTAAGCTTCACATATATACCTAGATTTGTGGTTGTTTTATATTAAAAATTTATCGATGTAATATTCTCATTTACGCATATAAATCTGTAAAATCATTGGTATTCTAGAAGAAAAATGGGATAAACAATACCCATTAGTTATTAAAAGCGAGAGGACCAATTGGGTCAGACTTAGCCAATATTTTAAATATACTGAACCTATAAGAAAATTAATATATACAACTAATACTGTTGAAGGTTACCATCGAATGATAAGAAAAGTTACAAAATCAAAAGGGGTCTTTACATCTCATATGGCTATGTTAAAACTTGTTTATCTGGCTACTATTCAGTTCAATAATCGAGTTGAAAATAATATTTTAAATTGGCAAACTATTTTTAACCAAATTATGATTTACTTTGATAACCGAATTATTGATACTGACACAGTTCAGTGAACACTCCCTAATTAGGGTCTGCTGTTTAAGTCAAGCAATATTTTTTTTCAAT
>DYDE01000010.1:0-340 GCA_020718065.1 Marinifilum sp.
GCACAAAACTTTACAAAAATTATTTTAGCACTATTGGTTTTGTGGGCTTTGGTGATTTGGTGTTTTTGTGGCATATATTTTTAATTTTATTATTAAAAATTTTTGAATTTTTATATGAACGTATTATTTTGAAAATTATTGTATGGGGATGTTTTTTTTTGAATTATGCTTATTATCAAATTCTATTGTACTTTTATAAATGTTATCTATATTTTAATTATTTAAGAGGGCTTCTAAAAATTAGATTTTTTGAGGCAGACAAAATTTTAAAACCGAAGTTTACTTTAATAAATGCGATGTGTTGAGCTTGTCGAAGTAAGGATTTTAAAATTGAAGTCCA
>DYDE01000010.1:352-57099 GCA_020718065.1 Marinifilum sp.
CAATTTTTAGAAGTCCCGTTAAATTATTATTGGTCTCTGATATTACTATCAAAGATATGGCTACTCTACATTGTTATAGAAAATAAAAATAATTTAAGGAAATATAATATAGAAATAGGCAAGCATTGATTTGCTTAATCAATAGAACACCTATATTTTATCAATGATTGCAACCCATTTTTGGATCTTTTGAAATAATGCTTCAAGAAGTATGGGTTTAGAAAGATAATCGTCCATGCCCTGGGCTATATAAAATTCAGCATCTCCTTCCATAGCGTCAGCAGTGAGCGCAATTACCGGAGGAACATTTTTAAATCTTTTTTTAAGTTCTAAAGTAGCTGAAAGGCCATCCATTATTGGCATCTGAATGTCCATAAAAATCATATCAAATTTATTTTCCTCAAACATTTTTAGGGCTTCCACCCCATTTGTAGCTACTTCTGAAGTACATCCCAAATTGTGGAGCATCATACCAAGTATTTTTGAATTAACAAATTTGTCTTCTACTATTAGTATGTTTAAATTAAAAGAAGAATGTTCTTCGCTTTTATAAGTTTTGTTGTGTTTTTCCAATTCGGTTTCTGTTACCGGTTCTGCAACAAAAGTAAACCAGAAAACACTCCCTTTATCTTTTTCGCTCGAAAGACCAACATCACCACCCATCAATACAACAAGTTCTTTACAAATGGAAAGTCCCAAACCAGCTCCTTCGAAATGTCTGGTTTTAGAAGAGTCTATCTGGGAAAATTTATTAAACAATATTTTTTGATGCTCTGCTGTTATCCCAATTCCTGTATCGATGATTTCAATTTTCATGAATACCTTTTCATTGAGCATCGACTGAATATAGTTGATTGTAATGCTGCCCTTTTCAGTAAATTTTATTGAATTCGAAAGGAAGTTGGTAATGATTTGATTTACTCTATATTCATCAATTTTAATGAACTCGTTAAGTGTATTTGAATAATTTACAATAAAAGTGATGTCTTTTTGTTTTACCAAAGCTTTAAAAAGTTGTTTGGCTTTTCGGCTGATATCATGTATGTTTACAATTTTGGGATGCAAAACAATTTTTCCTGCTTCTATTCTCGACAGATCAAGTGTATTGTTGATTATGTTTAAAAGATTATCTGATGCTTCCTTAATGGTTTCGGTATAACTAAGTTGGGTTTCGTCAAGCTTTGTTTTCATTAAAAAGCCGATCATCCCAATAATGCCATTCATTGGGGTGCGCATTTCGTGACTCATGTTTGCAAGAAAGTGTTGTTTAAACTTTGCTGTATTTTCGGCAATTTCTTTTTGTATAAGCAATTCTTCAGAATTCTTTTGTTTGGTAATATCAATACAAAAACCTTCAAAATATAATGTTTTCCCTTTTTTGTCTTTCACAGCACGAACATCTTCATAAACCCAAAATACACTCCCGTTTTTTCGTTTTGCCTGAAATTCAAATCCCTTGATATAAGATTGTTTTTCCATTATTTCAAGAAATTGTTTTCTGTTTTCCGGATCAAAATAATGCAACTTGGTTATATCATCTTTTGATTGAAGCAAATCTTCTGCTTTTTCATACCCATACATTTTTGCAAAAGCAGGGTTTACAGTAATGAATTTTCCATCAACTGTTGATTGAAAAACACCTTCAAAGGCTGATTCAAATATAGATCTGTATTTATTTTCAGCTTCAAGAAGTTTTGAAGTAGTTTTAATCCGACTGGTTACATCTGTTATAAAACCTTCCAATGCAATAACATCTCCATTATCAGCATATATCCCTCTGCCTCTTTCCCAAACCCATTTTATTTCACCAGTTGCTGTGGTAATTGTATATTCATGCTCGAATTGTTGTTTCTCTTTTAGTATTTGTTGCCATTTATCCCAAAGTAGTTCTCTAAATTCAAAGTTTATGATATCGTTAAAAGCAAGTTTATTATTAAATAAAAAATCTTCTGCTTCGTAACCCGTTAGTTCTTTACATTCACCACCAATAAATTCCATGGTCCAGTCTTTATCGTTTAGACAACGATACACAATACCCTGTAAATTGCTTATAAGTGTACTAATTTGCCTTTGTTTTTCCAAAAGGGCTTCTTTAGCGATTTGTTGTTCGGTAGTATCTCTGAAAATACTCAACAATAATGGTTTATTTGTTTCTTCCAGAATGTAGGCATTTGATACTTCGAACCACTTTACTTCATTATTCCATAAGGTTACCTTTTTATTAAAATGAAATTTTATTTCTCTCTTCTTAAAACGTTCAATAAAACTAAGAACTTGTTTTTCCTGACTTGTATCATTGTATATAATTGAATAATTAAAACCTTCTAATTGTTTACTATTCATTCCAACCATTTTGCAATATGCATCATTAGTGAGAATACATATCCCATTTTCGTCTATCAAACGCATTCCATCAAATGAGTTTGTCCATACAGATCTGAATTGTAATTCATTTTTTCTAAGCAAGTCCTCATTTTCTTTTCTTTTGCTAATGTCTTTCATAACACCAACAATCATTTCGGTATTTCCATAGTCGTCGTTTATAGCACTTACCATCAATTCTGCCCAAAAGAAACTACCATCTTTTTTTAATAGCCGTTTTTCGAAATGCTCTGTTTTAGTTTCTGAATTCAATAATGATCTAACAACTTCTTTTGTTTGAGTTATATCGTCAGGATGAGTGATCGAAATATTTGTAATTTGATACATCTCGTTCTTTTTATACCCTAATTTTTCATACCAGTATTTATTAAATAAAATAAAGCGTCCTTCTTTATTAATAATACCAATACCTATATCAGCTGTATTTACCAAAGATTCTAATATTTTCTCTCTATCTTTAATAATTTTATTAAGTAGATTGAGCTTTTTTAAAATACCGGTGAGTTCATCGTTTTGTGCCTGTATTTCTTCGTTTCTCTCATTAATGTCCTGACTTATACTTTCTATTTCTTCATTTTTAGATATAAGCTGTATTTCTTGCTGTTTGCGTTCTGTAATATCCTGTATGGTTCCAATTAACGATACAACCTTACCTTCATTATCAATACCAACTTTACCCAATCCAAATACCCATCTGATTTCCCCATCATTTTTACGAATTATTCTATATTCTTTATTAAAAGGTTTGTGTTTTAATAAAATATCCTCTTTAAGATATTTGTTCATCATTTCAATATCATCTGGATGAATGATGTTTAACCATCCTTGTATGCTTTTAGTATAGTTCTTATCAATTCCAAAAATCTGATCAAGAATTTCAGATGATTCCCATACCCCTTTAATAAAATCTGTTTTATAAGACCCAATAAAAGCTGCTCGTTGCGACTCCTTGAAGAAGAACTCACTTTCCTGTAAAGCTTCTTGTACTTTTTTGCGAATAGAAATATCACGGACAGAAGCCATTATTCTTTCCACACCCCTAATTCTGCTTCTTGATAAAGAAACTTCAACCCATAAAAGATCCCCATTTTTCTTTTTAGCAAGCCATTCAAAAGTATTTGCTTCTGTTTTATTAGTTTTTGACATCATTTTCTTCGCACGTTCTTCCGAAAATCCATGATCAGTTGCAAATATATTTGATGAAATTTCCCCAACAACATCTTGTTTGTTATCATAACCAAACATTTTTAATGTAGTCTTATTAACATCAATCACTTTGCCTGTATCTGTATCATGAATAAATAAAGCATCACTGGTAGAATCAAAAATTTCCTGATAATTGTGCTGGGTTTCCTGAATTTTTTCCTTAGCTATTGTTAATTCTTCGTTAGATTGACGAAGTTCATCAATGAGTTGTACGTATTCGTTAAACTGTTTTTGTATTTCCTTATCTTGAAGTTCTATTTCGGCATTTTTAATTAAAATCTGGCGATCTTGTTTGTATTTTTCAGTTATATCTCTAAATATCGCTACAACCTGATTAAGTGAAGACTGATAAGCTGTAACTTCAAAAACCCCATCAACGTTTTCATCCTTATAAGTTATCTGATTGGTTTGCCATAAACCTCCATTTTTGGCTATTTTAAGGTATTCATTAGGAACTTCTGTATTAGTGAGCATAGGAAATGCTTCATCAATTGTTTTGTTTATTAAATTGTTATGCGTAATTCCTAAAATATTATCTGCTGCAGGGTTTGCTCCTATAAATACTAACTGCTCCTGTGCATTTAAATTATAAAAATGCATTCCCCAGGGAGCTGAAAAAATTGTTTTTAAAAAAACCTCCTCTTTTTCAATTACTTTATTTTCTAATTCATTTTTTTTTATTCTTTCTTTAAAAATGAATTGCACTTTTTGAATGACAACTGGTAAAGTTTCAACAAGTTGTTTAGATTTAAGAACAAAGTCAACAGCTCCTAATTTAATGGCTTCCAGCGCCTCGTTCAATTTATTCTTTGTGGTCAGAAAAACAATTCCAACATTAATCTTATTATGATTTATTAACTTGATAATATCCAAACCAGACATATCCGGTAAAGAACAACTTAAAAAAACCAATTCCGGTAATTTTTTTACAGATAAAAGAAAGTTAATGGCTTTTTGACCTTCTGGTATGATTTTAACGTTACAGCTGTTGTTTTCCAGAATATCCTTAATAAACAGCGAATCGATTTTATTATCATCAATAAGTAAAATGCTTATAACATTGGAATTTGAATTTTTCACTTAATGATTTTATAAAATGTAAGAAATATAAATAATACTTTTACAAAACCAAATTTACAAATAGTATAATTAAAAAACAAGATAATACTTAAACATATTTCAATAAATCATGTTTTTTTAATTATGTAATTTGCCATTTGCTCAAGGGGTAATATTTTATCCACACCACCTAGCTTAATTGCCTCTTTTGGCATGCCAAAAACCACACAAGATTTCTCATCTTGTGCAATTGTGTATGCACCTGCCTCTTTCATTTCTAACATTCCTTTTGCCCCATCATCGCCCATGCCAGTCATAATAATACCAAGTGCATTAGCACCTGCATATCTTGCAGTAGAACGAAAAAGGACATCAACAGAAGGACGATGTCTGTTTACGAGTGGACCTGATTTTATTTCCACAAAATATCTTGCACCACTTCGTTTAAGCAACATATGATAATTTCCTGGAGCAATTAATGCCCTCCCTCTAATAACACTATCATTATTTGCAGCTTCTTTAACTGTAATTTTACATAATTCATTCAAACGATTGGCAAAGGATCTTGTAAACAATTCAGGCATATGTTGCACTATAATGATACCAGGAGCATCATGAGGCAATGCAACAAGAAATTCCCTTAAAGCTTCGGTGCCGCCAGTAGATGCGCCAACAGCTACCACTAATTCTGTTGTTTTTAGCATACTCGATTGATGCGATTTTTGCAAAATAACATCAGCAGAAAGTTTAGGTGTAACTTCTAATGGAGTTACTGATATTTTTTTTCTTTCAACCCTTGACATAGCGGCAGCCTTAACAGTATCGCAAAGCAGTATCTTAGATTCTTCAATAAATTTTTTAGTATCAAGTTTGGGTTTAGTAATAATGCTTATTGCGCCATATTCTAAAGCTCTTATTGCTGTTTGCGAACCTTTATCAGTTAAACTCGAAATTATAACAACAGGAATTGGATGTTGGGTCATTATTTTTCTAAGAAAGGTTAAACCATCCATTCTGGGCATTTCAATGTCAAGAGTAATTACATCAGGTATTTCCTCTTGTATTTTATGGGCAGCTACATACGGATCGGAAGCAGTTCCCATTACTTCAATTTCTTTATCTGATTGAAAAATAGAAGTTAAAGTTTGCCTAACAACAGCTGAATCATCTACAATTAATACCCTGTATTTTTTCATATTTCAGATTTTGAAATAATTAATGCGTCTTTGTAGGAAATATTGGTTTATTTTCAATATACTTATGTAATACCACCCCTGTGTTTGTATGAAACTGTATTTTTCTTCCAAAATCACCACCTGTATTATCACTAACAATAGGGATTTTTTCATTTTTTAACATTTCAAATGCCAATAAAACATTTTGTGACCCTATTTGAAAGGTTTTGTTTTGAGAAGTCATAATAATTTTTCCCCCACCAAACACTTTAGCAACAATGTCTTTTTTTAAACTTCCATAAGAAATCATTTTATCAATTAGTTTTTCAATTGCAATATTCCCATATTTAGGCGTGGCTAATCCAATTCCATTCCAAAAAGGGAGCATATAGTGATTCATACCTCCTATATGAAGCTTTTTATCCCAAAGACACACAGAAACACATGAACCAAGTATAGTTTGTATAATCGAAGTTTTATCAGATGCGAAAATAGAAGTTGGTTGCAAATAATGTTTTATAATATGTTCATTTGTCATCAAGTTTAAAATTTTTCTTTATCGTTAAACAAAAAATCGTTTCCTGTATTTGAAAAATCACCAATTTCATTATTAGAATTATTATCTGGAATTGTTGCAATAAAAGTAGTTCCCAATTTATTATCGCTCATTACGTCAATCTTGCCATTTAAAATGTCTAACAGAGATTTAGAAACAGACAACCCCAATCCATGGCCTCTATTCTTGTCGTTAATACTATTATCTAATCTTTTAAAACGGTCAAAAATAATTTTCTGATCTTTTTTATCAATGTCAATGCCATGATCTTTTACGGAAATTGTAAATAAATCATCATCAATACTGCATTTTATTTCTATCTCGCTTGCATCATTACTAAATTTAATGGCATTACTTAATAAATTTATAATAATGACCCTTACTTTATTTGGATCGGTCTTAAAATTTGGATTTGTGTTCTTTTTAAAAGCACCCAAAAATTCAGTATTTATTATTAGTTTTTTCTTTTTTATTTCATTCTTAAAAGAATCTATTATTGAATTTACCAGATCTTTAATGTTTACATTATATATATCAACTATTGCTTCTCCAGCCTCAAGTTTTGCAGCAATAAAAATATTATTTAGCTGAAAATCCAGATTAAATGCTTCAGAGTTTATCAAAGTTGCCATGCTTTTAATTTTATCAATATCATTGGGTTTTGATAAAACAATATTGTTTGATAGTCCAAGAATTGAAGCAAAGGGATTTATTATTTCGTTAGTAACATTTGAAATAAAATGTGAAATAACTTTTTCAGATTCTTCAAGTTTTTTATTTGTGAACACAAGCTGCTTTATTAAATCATTACAATCTTTTATTGTTTTATGATTTATACTTAGTCTCCTTTTTAGTTCCTCCAATAATTCGTCGTCAGAAAGTGCTTTCATATATTTTTATTTTTTAAATTGTAAATAGTAGGTTTAACAGTTTCCAGATTAACTCTCATATTGGTTATTGATTCGGAGTGTCCTAGAAAAAAATAACCATCTGGCTTAAGTTTAGTACACAATTTGTTTATAACTTTTTCTTGTGTTATGCGGTCGAAATAAATTATTACATTTCTGCAAAAAATAACATCAAAGCTACTATTGATATCATAATAATCGTCCATGAAATTAATTCTTTGAAAATTAACTTTACTTCTTAAAAGATTGCATATACGAATAGTAGGTTTATTGGTATCTTTACTTCTAAGCAAATATTTTTTTTTAAAATAAATGGGAATATCATTAGCGATCTGAGCAGGGTAAATAGCATCCATTGCTTTTTTTAAAGCCCTTGTTGAAATATCTGACCCTACTATTGAATAATCAAATAAAAGATTTTGCTCAACCATATCATTTAGTACCATTGCTAAAGTATATGGCTCTTCACCAGTTGCACAACCAGCACTCCATATTTTGATAGCCCTGTTTTTAAACCTACTGGTTAATTCAGGGATAACAGTTGTTTTAAGAAAATCAAAATGAGTAGGCTCTCTGAAAAAATCTGTTTTGTTTGTTGTAATAACATCAAACATATGATCCAGTTCCTTTTTCTTCCCTTCTCCACTAAACAAATAATTTAAATAATCGGAAAAATTGCTATGATTGGTATCTCTTAATCTCCTATGCAAACGACTTTCAAGCATAGTTTTTTTAATTTCAGGCATTTTTATCCCAAGTTCTTTATAAATAAACTCACTAAGCATTTTAAATTGAGATGCACTCAATTTATTCATAAATATTAAGTTAAGCTTTGATAGATCATCAGCCTTAGATCCTTCAATTTTTTGTTCTGTATTTTTTTTAATATTTGACAAATCGCTCAACATTTATTTTTTATAATTTCTCCAATACCTTATGTAATCTTAAAATATCTTTTTAATTTCTTTTTTCTAATAAACCTGTAATTTTAATTAATTCTTTAACAATACCCTTATTCATTATATTTAATTCGTCATTTTTTATAATTTGTTTCGAATCAATTTTACCTCCTTTATCAATAAAATTTAAAATCTGTTTTAATGATATTTGAATACTATCAAAAATCTTCTGATTTTCGAGATAATCCAAATCGAAACTTTGCATAAGATCTCTTGTTAATATTGCAGAATGTTCATCAATAATGGTTTCAACTTCCTCTTCCAAAAGTTTTTCAAATTCAGCTTCATTAGATAATTCAACATTTTGTATTTCCTGCTTGAGATTTCTTATTTCTAATAATCTTTTTTGTGTGTTTAAAGTTTCTAATATCGCTTTTAAAATAGCATTCGCTGTTTTTACACCTATGTTTAGCACAAGACTATACTTATCAACAAATTGGACAGCAATAGGCAATTCATCCTCTTTGGCAAGCTTCCTGAATGCTGACAATATGTTATTCCATATTCTGGTATATTTTTCGAGTTCGTCAAGTGTGTTAATGCTTGTCTTTTCATTGAAATAAATACGTAGTGATTTTAGTGTATCATTGTTTTTATTGTTATCAACATCATCAACTATTAATGTTTGCTCAAATTCCTTAATAAAATGCTGTATTACATCAAGTATTGTTTTGATAGAAGTAATAATTTCATTAAATAACTTAATTGAAGCTGGGTATTCTTCAGGTTTTATTTTTGAAGAGTTTAATAAATCAGATTTGGTGATATTTTCAATATCAGATTTCTTAAAAAAATTATGAAGAGGAGCATACCAAAATAAAGCAATTAAATCTTGCTGAACTTCATTTATTTGTTTCGAAGATTCATCAATTTTTGATAGAACACTTTCATTAAATGTTTTTGAACCTGCTTTGCTGTAGGTGTCTGTCAAAAACTGGTACTTTGAAAGTAAATCATTACTTTCAATAATTTCTTTTAAGTTTTTAAAAAACATTAATGTTAGATTGCTTTGCATAGTTTTATTTTTTATAGTTATTAAATAAATAATTAAAAAATGTAGATTACAGAAAATAATAATCTATTATTAACAATTGTTTCTGTGCTTATAACTTTCCCTTTGTTATTAAAATCATTTTTGCCGTAAGCAGCAGAAGTTTGTTCAAACTCCAAACTAAATTGCAAGAACCCTAAATCATAAATGACAGAGGGAGCTATTCTATATAAAAAAGCAATATTATTTCCAGTACCATATATGTTTTCAATGGTTTTTCCGTTACTATCTATAGGCTTATAACTAATAATATTATCATTAAAACCCAGATTCTGAGAATAACCACCAAATAAACCAAATTTCCATTTTTTCCCATATATGGCATTTGTCCATATATAAATGTTGTTTGAAGGAGTGTAAGTTTCTCTACCACTAATACTATCAATTGATTTTACGGCATATCCACCAGTAAGCAAATGTTCAGATAAATTTTGACCATACAATGATTTACATTTAAAAGTAAATTTGGGATAGTTGACTTTTACAAATGCTTCAATCGCATAAGTACTAAGTTTTTCATCAGTTTTATATGTTCTTTTTGTTGGGATAATTGCAGTAGTGTATAAACGGGGTTGTATGGTTTTGTAATCTAATGCAAAACCAGTAAATAAATGTGTTTTTGAATATTGAAGTTGAATATGCATATTTGGCATCAAACTCCATTTCATGTAATTTGGACTCTTAACTTCAGTTAATGGACCAGCATTAGAATAATCGCTTTGAAATATAGCAGATGCAAATATTTTGAAATCACCCAGTTTTCTTTTAACAGATATTTGAGCACTTCTATTGAAAACCTGAAAAGGTGCACCCAGATTCATGCTCACAATAGAAGGCACAACTTCATCAATAAACAATGGATGCCAGTGCCTTCCAAGTAATAGTTCAGTTTTTGTCCATGAAAGCTTAATCCATGCTTCACGAAACCTCAAAGTAGCAGGTGCGGAAGCATTAGGGCGACCTGTGAAATCAAATTCAATAAATCCGGTAGTTTTGGCACCTAATGCATCAGGTCCAGTTAAAAAAGTTTTAAGTCTTGAGGAAATTGCCAAGGCATTCAATGTGCCTTTTTTATTTAGATCATTTCCCGTACTATCTGATAACTTATTCTGTGGGTACAAATTAACCAACCCTTCTAAAGCATCTACATTAATTCTACTATCGTAAAAGGCATCATATTTGACAAACCCTGCAAGCTTAACTTCAGGTTTATTTTCTTTCAATTCCTGTGCATATAATGAATTTGATATAGAAAATAAAATAACAGATAGAATTAAAAAAGTAAATTGTTTCATTTAGTTATATGGTAATTAATATAATACTAATTAAATTGTTAATAGTTAAACTAATCTGAAAAATGCTAAATATTATTAAAATCTTTCATAATCTGATTCTTTACTATCTTCCTGAAGATTAATAATCGTACCTTTTTTAGGAGTTTTTATCTTTTTGGAATTAGTTTGAGTTGTATTTATATTTTTTTTAATTGAATTTGTTGGCTTATATTATTCTTCTCATCAACTTTAACTTTAAAGAAGGATATCATTTCTTTCAATTGGTCAGCTTGGCTTGACAATTCTTCTGTGCCGGTTGCCATTTCTTCTGCAGCAGCGGCATTCTGTTGAGTAACTTGGTTTAATTGAGCAATAGCTGTATTAATTTGATCAGATCCTGAATTTTGTTCCATACTAGAGACTGTTATTTCCTGTACAAGACGAGCAGTTTTTTGAATATCTGGAACAATTGATTCTAAAAGCTTAACAGAACGTTCAGCAACTTCAACACTTGAAGTTGAAAGCAAATCAATTTCACCAGCCGCAACCTGACTTCTTTCAGCAAGTTTTCTAACCTCTGCTGCAACTACTGCAAACCCTTTTCCATGCTCCCCTGCTCTTGCTGCTTCAACTGCTGCATTTAATGCTAAAATATTTGTTTGAAAAGCAATATCATTTATTATAGATATTTTAGCAGCTATTTTTTTCATTGATTCAAGCGTCTGATTTACATTTTGACTTCCTTGTATAATATCTTCTGCTGCTTTTGCTGCAATTATTTCTGTTTGCTGAGCATTATCAGAATTTTGCTGAATATTGGCACCCATTTCTTCCATTGATGTAGATACCTCCTCAGCAGCGGCTGCTTGTTCGGATGCTCCCTGTGATACATTCTGGGCAGTTGAACTCATTTCCTGACTTGCAATAGCGATATTATTAGTTGCTTCTTTTACTTGTGATACAATATCAGCAACTGATTTTACCATGTCAATTAAAGAAATTATTAATTCATCTTTCTCTGAACGTAGTTTTAAATCTACTGTTAAATCTCCATCTGCAATAAGTCTTGTTTTTATAATAATTTCATTTAATACATTAATAGAATTCTCCAGTGCTTTATAAATTCCATCAAACAATTGTTTTGTTTCGGCAGTATCTATATCTCCATTTTCTGTTGTTAAATTAATATCTAAGTCTCCTATTGCAAATTTCTTCAATTCTTTTGTTAATTTTTCTGCTTCATTATTTTGATAAAGGCCTATCTTTTCTAATCTTCTCATTGCAGTTTTAATAGATGTTTGATCAATAATAAATTCATAAGCTCCTATAATAGCACCTTCTTTATTTTTTAAAGGAGTTCCAATATATTCAATTTCTATATTCATACCACCAGGATGAGCAACAGTATTACCTTTAGCGATTTGATCAATTTGCATCGCTTTTGATAAAGCACAATTTGCAGTTTTACAATCACCTGTTTTAAAGAAATCCAAACATTTTATTTTCGAATTAATTATTTGTTCTCCCTTTGTATTACCCAATGAGGCTCCATATTTATTTATAAAAAGAATTTCAAATTCTTTGTTAATAATTAGAAAAGGAGCTGGTATATTATCTATAAAACCAACAACACAATCCAGCAAATTATTAGTACCCTCCATTATTTCGCGGAATTCAAAATTTATCTTATGGGTATCTCCTCGGGTTGACAATTTGCCTTCAATAGCCGAATTAACAATTTTTTTTGTTTCTTGTAACAAGGATTTTATTATGCCTGATATGCCTGAAATTATAATATAGGATATAATCAACGATAATATCGATGCTAAACCAAATATTATATATGTTATAGTTTGAGTATGTTTATTAATCTGATTGTTTTCGTTCATAATTTGTCTTGAAATTACCAATTGTAGATCAATAAGTTCACTTAGTTTGCTTGTTAAAGGATCAATATTCTGATAAAGCTTATTTTGAGTAAATGCTACAAGTTCATTCATATCTTCTTTTGTAAGTATTGCTTCTAATTCTATTATTGTATTTGAAGCAATTTGCATCATTGGAATAACGTTATCAACTAGTTCTCGTTCTTTGCCTTCTATTTTTGTTAAAATATATTTGCTCCATTTTTCCTGAATTGTATTTTTTGCCTGTAAAATTGATTGTTTTCCTTCTATCCATGTAAAATTGTTATTTCGTACTTTATGTGTGGCATCAACAATAAACACAGCATATGCATCGGAAACAGCTTTTAATTGTTCTAATGGTTCTACCCTATCATAATACAATGATTCCATATTTTTTTGCAATACTCTTGCATTGTTTAAACTATTAAACCCTATTATGATCATAAATATTAATAAAGTAATTATAAGTATTATAATTTTAACTTTGATTTTTATATGTTTAAACATAATTATTCCTCTAGGTTTTTAATTAATAATAATTTAATTTGACTTTTATTTTGATTTATTTACATTTAGATTATTTGAGTTTTGCTTAAAATATATTATTTACATTTCTTTTAATTACATTATAATTAAAATTTTTCAAATTCATCATCCTTCGTATTTTCTTTCATATTAAGAAACATTCCTGTTTTCTTAGTTTTTAAGTTTGCATTTTCAGTAAAATACTTTGTTTGAACAGGTCTTTTTTGGTTTTGTGGAAGTTTTGTTTTAGTTGTATTTATTTCTTTATTATGAACTTTGAAAAAAGCAACCATTTCCTTTAATTGATCGGACTGACTTGCTAGTTCTTCAGTGCTTGTTGCCATTTCTTCAGCTGCCGCAGCATTTTGTTGTGTAACCAAATTTAACTGATTGATAGCATTGTTTATTTGATCAGCTCCTGAGTTTTGTTCTAGACTGGCTGCAGTAATTTCTTGAACCAATCTTGCTGTTTTTTGAATATCAGGAACTATAGATGCCAATAGTTTTCCTGATTCTTCAGCTATCTGAACACTTGTTTTAGACAATACATTTATTTCAGCAGCAGCTATTTGGCTTCTTTCGGCAAGTTTTCTTACTTCGGCAGCAACTACAGCAAATCCTTTGCCATGCTCACCTGCTCTTGCAGCTTCAACTGCTGCATTTAGAGCCAATATATTTGTTTGAAAGGCAATATCACCTATTATTGAGACTTTATCGGCAATTTTTTTCATTGAATCAACAGTTTTATTTACATTTTTACTGCCAATTAAAATATCTTCAGCAGCCTTTGCAGCAATTGTTTCTGTTTGCTGAGCGTTATCTGTGTTCTGCTGAATATTTGCAGCCATTTCTTCCATTGATGCTGAAACTTCTTCTGCAGAAGCTGCTTGTTCGGAAGCACCCTGAGATACTTGCTGAGAATTAGAGCTCATTTCCATTGTAGCTCCTGCTATATTTTCTGTTGAAATTTGAACCTGGTTAACAATATTCGAGAAGGATGCAATCATTCCAATTAACGCATCTATTAATTCATCATTTTCTGATCGCTTTATAAATTCTATTGTAAGATCCCCATCAGCTACTTTCTTAGATTTTCCAATGATATCATTAAAAGCATTGATAAGAGAATTTAAATTGTTTTTAATTTTATTGAATTCTCCTCTGTAATCTTCTGTTATTAAAGGAGGCATATCCCCTTTAGAGATTCTGTCAACATAATCTGCCGCATTCATCATCGGAATTGTTAGATTTTCAATAACATCACCCATGCCCTTAACAATTTCAAAAAAAGCTCCTTTGTGTTTTGATACATCAACATTGATGCTTAATGAGCCTTCAAAAGAGGCAACACGCATAGTTTTAATATCTTCATTCATCAGTTCTATGGCAACAATACATTGGTTAAGATTGTTCTTAAGGGTATTGAAATCTCCATTATAATTATCAGTTATTTTTTCTGGAATATCACCTTTTGAAATTCTATCAACATAATCAGCAGCAGTATTTAGTGGTATAATAACAGCATCAAGCACTTTGTTGAATCCATCAACTATTGGCACAAATTCAGCACTTAAATTTTTCGAACTAGAACGTTTTTTCAAATTCCCATTTAAAGCATTTTCAATAAGACTTGAGGTTTCACTTTCAAGACGCTTAATGTTTGATGTAGTTATTCGTGATAAATAATATGTTGTTAATGACAAGGCTATTAAAAGGACTATACAAAACAAAATAATAAAATTTCTTTGCTTATATACAGGTCCAAGGAAATCTTCTTCATATACTCCAAGTGCAACAATCCACTTCATAGGTGCAAAAAATTTAAAATAAGCAGTTTTCGGCTTAGCAAAATTCTCTCCTGGATTTTTCCAATCATAGCTTACTTCTCCATTTTTTTTAGCACATATTTCCTGAATATAAAACCTTCCATTATCGTCTTTAGATTCCCATATGTTTGAACCCTCCAATTTAGGATGAATTATCAGTTTCCCAACTGTATCAATTACATAGAAATAACTGCCTTCACCCACCTTAAGCGATAATAATTGCTCACGTATAGCTGAATGCAGGTTATCCGATTGTCCCACATATAAAGCACCTACCACATTTTTTTTAATATCATACAAAGGTCTGTAACCTGTTAATATCCATTTACCAAAAACATTAGCAAGCCCTGTATATTCCCTTCCCTGTGAAATAGCTTCATATACTGGTGAAGTTTTTGGTATATAAGTTAAAACAGCTCTGTTATTTGTTTCGTCTTTTACATTTGTGGAAACACGAACCAATCCTTCGTTTGCTAGATAAAAAATAGTTGCTGTTCCACCAGTTAATTTAGAGATATCATCAACAATTTCTGTTGAATTGAAAACATCTTTTCCATTATATATCAAACTACCCATTTTAATATTTGCAGTTTCTTTTGTATTCTGATTTTTAATTGCAAAAACCTTTGGATTACTTTCATTTAAAATAATATTGCCTTTAAAAAAGGTTTCAGCTAAATTTAAATTACTTTTGATTAAAGCAATATTATTTTTATATGCAACTTCTACATTGCCATAACCAGAGTTAAGTAAAAGCATATTGTCTTTCATCATAATATTTGACATTATCCTAGCAGAGTCTCGTGTTAAAAACCATGTAAATATTGTTAAAGTAACTAAAAGAGTGCCTACAATAGCTATGAACATTCTTGTTCCCAGCCTTAAGTTTTTAAATTTCTTGACCATATCTTTATATATTAAAATTAATAATCTTTTCTTTTCAGAAATTAAATTGATTTTTTGTTATTAATTGAATGAAAAAAAATATCAAATCAATTAATAATTTCAAAATTTTTCAAAATCATCTTCTTTCATATTAATAATTGTGCCAGTTTTCTTGGTTTTGAAGTTTGCATTTTGAGTTGAATGATTTGCTGAGGTGTTTTTGCTTTGTTGTTGTTTAAATTTTGTAACATTTTTTTCTTCATTGTGAACTTTGAAAAAAGCAACCATCTCCCTTAGTTGATCAGACTGACTTGCTAGTTCTTCAGTACTTGTCGCCATTTCTTCTGCTGCCGCTGCATTTTGTTGTGTAACCAAATTTAACTGATTGATAGCATTGTTAATTTGATCCGCTCCGGAATTTTGTTCTAGACTGGCTACTGTAATTTCCTGAACCAATCTTGCTGTTTTTTGAATATCTGGTACTATAGACGCCAATAGTTTCCCCGATTCTTCTGCAATCTGTACACTACCTTTAGACAATATATTAATTTCAGCAGCAGCAATTTGAGTTCTTTCAGCAAGTTTTCTAACTTCCGCTGCAACAACTGCAAAGCCTCTACCATGCTCCCCTGCTCTTGCAGCTTCAACTGCAGCATTTAGTGCTAAAATATTTGTTTGAAAGGCAATATCACCAATAATTGAAACTTTATCAGCAATTTTTTTCATTGAATCAACAGTTTCATTAACATTTTTACTGCCAACTAAAATATCATTTGCTGCCTTTGTTGCTATTTTTTCAGTTTGTTGGGCATTATTATTATTATTTTGAATATTTGCAGCCATTTCTTCCATTGACGCAGAAACCTGCTCTGAAGAAGCAGCTTGTTCGGAAGCACCCTGAGATACCTGCTGAGAATTAGAGCTCATTTCCATTGTAGCTCCTGCAATATTTTCTGTTGAAATTTGAACCTGTTCAACAATATTTGAGAAGAAGGAAATCATGTCAATTAATGCTATTATTAATTCATCATTGTTTGAACGTTTTGTAAATTCAACTGTAAGATCGCCTTCTGCTACTGTTTTAGATTTGTCAATGATGTCATTAATAGATTTAATAAGAGAATTTAAATTATTTTTTATTTTATTAAACTCACCCTTGTATTCTTCTGTTATTTTCTCAGGTATATCACCTTTTGATATTCTGTCAATATATTCAGCAGCCTTATTTAAAGGATTAATAACAGCATCTAATGTATTATTAAATCCATAAATAACTTTTTTAAACTCTGGGTTTTTGTATTTGTCTGCATTTGCTCTCAATGCCAGATTACCGTTAACTGCAGATTCCGAAAGAATACTGACTTCGTTTATTAGTTCATTAAGAGGATTTAAAATGGAATCAAGTGTATAATTTATTCCATTAATAGCTTGTGCATAAGAACCATTATGTTTTAACAAATCGGCTCTTTTCTCATAATTTCCTTCAATAGCAGCATTTGAGAGAATATATATATCATCTATTAAAAATTTTAATTTTTCACTAACTGTCTGAAAGGCATTTGATAGCGTTTTAATTTCTTTTGTTTTTGATTGAACGTAAATTAAATCAATTTCTCCTTTTGCAATTTTATCCGCATTTTTAACTAAAAGTTTAATAGGTTTAAGAATAGTTTTAACAAGAATAATTCTTATTAAGAATAATATCACTACACACAATATGATAGCAATTATTGAAATATAAGAACTTATTTGACCAGC
This sequence comes from Marinifilum sp., assembly GCA_020718065.1. Classification (GTDB taxonomy): domain Bacteria; phylum Bacteroidota; class Bacteroidia; order Bacteroidales; family CG2-30-32-10; genus CG2-30-32-10. The sequence continues at coordinate 17,824 of DYDE01000010.1, forward strand.
CAAAGTATTAATTATGTCTATTTTTTCTCCCATAAAAAGCATTCCAACAACTTTATTGTTAGAAGATGTCAGAGGTAAATATGCGGCTTTGTATTTAGATCCTCTTATAGTTGACTCACCGTAATATGCAATTCCATCTTCAAGAACTGATTTTTCAATTGTTGGGTTTCCCAGTTTAGTTCCAATAATTCTTTGATTTAATTCATCTTTAATAGTAGTCATTAAACGCTGACTTCCAAAAAACACGGTTGCTTCATTTCCTGTTTGTTTTTTTATTCTGTCAACAAAGTTTTCGTTGTTAAGCGATTGACCTAAAAGAATTGCTCCTATTATTTTCCCTTTTTCGTTTCTTAATGGTGATGAAGCAAGAATTAATAGTGGTATTTTGGAAGTTGTTTCAACTCCTGAAGATTTTATACCTTGCAATGCTTTTAAAACCATGTAATGATCTTTCATATTAACTCCATTTTCTGTTTTATCATGAGCGCATGATATTACATTGCCAGAAGTATCTGTAACAAGAAAGTAATCCATCTCAAAAGATTTCATTGCAGTATGACCTAAATCACTTATAGTAATTGCATTTTTTTCTAGTAATGCCTTGCTGAGTCTGGCAGAATTTTCAAACCAGTCTAAGTTGTTTAAGGTTCTTGTTTTCATATTATCAACCTCTTCAGACATAAATTTTGACTTACTTGAAACAGCATCCTGAAAATAAGATTTTAGATTTTTACTGGTCGAACTATATGCAATAATTATAATTACAACTAATAATAGTATTACAAAACCAAAAATTGGCAATAATATTCTATTTGTTAATGTTCTGCCTTGAAATAAGTTATTTAAATTTACTGCTTTCATAATATAATGATTTTTAAAATAATATAATATTAATAAACCATAGCATGAACTTAGTTTTGTAATTAAAAAAATGTAAAAAAAAACCTAGTTAATTTTTCAATTTATCGAGAGAGTCTTTGACAATACTTAATTCTTCGCTTGAAAATACTTTATCCATATCAAGAATCATAATAAAATCATCACCTGATTTGGTAATACCTTCAATAAATTCAGATTTGTATTTACTTCCTATATTTGGTGGAGGCAGAATGTTTGCTGGCTCAACTTCAAGCACTTCCTGAACAGCATCAACCAAAGCTCCAACAATTACCGATTCCCCTTCCAGATCTATATCTAAAACAATAATACAAGTATTAACAGAAAAATCAGAAATTTTTAGTCCGAACTTTAATCTTGTATCAATAACCGGTAATACAGTTCCTCTTAAATTCATTACACCAAGCATATAATCTGGTGATTTTGGAACTTTTGTAATCTTAGTCATTTCAAGAATATTGAGTACCTTGCTAACATGAGCTGCAAACAATTCATCTTCCAGTTTAAATGATAGGTAAGAATTGCTTATTGATTTAATATCATCAGAATTCATTATAAACCTCCAATTTTATTTATATTTTTATTTATTTTGAATTTATTTTTCGTTAGAAAAACGTTTAATTATTTTATTTGTATCAAAAACAAGAGCAATTGTTCCATCTCCCAAAATAGAAGCTCCAGAAATCAATTCCTGATTTTTAAACGATTTCCCTAAAGGCTTTAAAACTGCCTGATATTGGCCAATAATTGAATCAACAGCAAGTCCTATAGAAGTACCTTCATAATTAACAAGAACAATTTGTTCTGTTTTTGGTGCTGGTGAATCATCTTCCATTGCAAATTCATCTCGAAGATAATAGAAAGGATATCGCATATTGTCTAATACAACAAAATTATTAAAAGCATTTTTCAGTATTTGATGTTCAACTGCATATATTCTAATTACAGCAGAAAGAGGTATTACGAATTGAGTGTCGACAACTTTTACAAGCAATCCATCAATAATAGAAAGTGTCAGTGGGAGTGTTATTGTTATTGTAGTACCTTTATTGACTTCTGATTCAATTTCAACATCACCACGTATTTCTGTAATTTTTCTTTTAACCACATCCATCCCCACTCCTCTTCCCGAAACATCTGTTACTTTAGTTGCAGTTGAAAATCCAGGTAAAAATAACAGCTCAAATATTTCTTTTCTAGAGAGGACTGTATCATTATTTATTAAACCTTTACTTATAGCTTTTAATCTTATCTTTTCCGAATCAATACCAGCACCATCATCTTGGATTTTAATAATTACATTTGCACCTGAATAAAAAGCTTTCAGTTGAATTTGACCCTGTATAGGTTTATTTAACTTTTTTCTTTCTGTTAGCCCTTCTATTCCATGATCAAGACTATTCCTAAGAATATGCATAATAGGATCTGTAATGCTTTCAATAATGCTTTTGTCTAATTCTGTTTCTGCACCTTCAATTGTAAATGAAACATCCTTTTTTAATTCAGCAGACAAATCTCTTACCAGTCTTTGAAAACGAGTTAAAACACTTTCTAAAGGAATTAAACAAATTGAAAATGCATTATCTCTTAGATTTCTTGAAATTTTTTCGATATTTTCTGCAATGGATATAAGTTCAGCAGAATTGCTATGTTCGGCAAACAAACTAAGTCTTGCTTGTGTGGTTACCAGTTCACTAACAAAATTCATAAGTTGATCTAATTTGTTGGCCGATACACGAATACTTGAAATTTGATTGTTTTCAACATTCAATTTTGCTTTCTTTTCCTTTAAAGATAACGAGAAATTTTCAATTTTTTTTGTTTGATAGAGAGATGAAGTTAATTGCTTAATTTCAGAAACACTAAATTTATTAGCTTTCAGAGATAAAGCATCAATTTTTTTTTGAAATTCAGTGTTTTCTAAAATATTAAGATCGCAAATTTTTTCAATTTCAAGTTTACAATGATCCTCAATAAACATAAAAACATCCTTAATATTATTTTTGTCAGATGTTGTAGCAATGTATATTTCCCAATATAAATAACATAAATTTGGATTAATGTTTTCTATCTCAGGAACTTTATTTAAACGTGGGTAAATTTTGCATTTACCAAGCTGGTTAATTTCTTCAACAATAAATAAGGGATTGTTTCCATATTTTAAAATATCTTCATCTGGTTGAAAATAAATATAATATGTAAATACCTGATCAGTAGATGCAATATTTTCGGATTCAGATATTGGACTATCCTGATTGGCTGTATTGCTATTAGATTCTTCTTCTACATTTCGTGTACTTTTATAACTTTCAATAAATATTGAACTTGTAATACTCTCGATAAGCATTTCAATTTCTTTATCTAATTTCTCATTTTGCTCATTGCCGCTTAATATAAGCTTTTTAAGATGATCAACTGCTTTGAATGTAATATTAAGCAACTCTGCAGAAACATGTAGTTTGTTACTTCTAACCAAATCATACAAAGATTCCAGATGGTGTGTAAATTTATCCATCTTAGTAAATCCAAACATTGCACTACCACCTTTTAAAGAGTGCATTGTTCTGAATATTTGCTCAATTAATGCTTTATCATTAGGTGATTTTTCTAATTTGAGCAAAGTTTTTTCCAATTCATTGATCAAATCGTTGGCTTCATCAATGAATTTTTTCTTGAATTGCTCCATTATCTTATTAATTTAGTAATTGCTGCCAAAAGTTTTTCAGGAGCAAATGGTTTTACAAACCAACCACTGGCACCCGCTTCTCTTGCTTCATTTTTTTTCCCAATTTGCGATTCTGTTGTCAGAAAAAGTATGGGTACATACTTGTAATCATTATCAGATCGCACTTTTTTTATTAAACCTATTCCATCAAGAATTGGCATATGCAAATCTGTAATAATTAAATCAATCTTTGTTGCACCATCAAGAAATTTGAGCGCATCTCGTCCATCAACAGCAATTAAAACTTTATATCCAGCATTTTCAAGTGTAAAAATTAAGACTTCTCTCATACTTTCAGAGTCATCAACGATTAGTATCTGTTTTTCCATAACTATTTATTTATAATGTTTTATATGTTAAGATTTTTATTAAATTCAATAAATCCATTATTTTCGAGTAAAACAACTATATCTTCTGATAAGTTTAAATTAAAATTTATTTGCTTGTTTTTTATTTTTGCACTTTTCTTAAGTGCAAGCAATATTTGTATAAATGTGATATCAATATTTTTTATATTATCTCCAACAATCTGAATTGTATTCGACTTATCAATCAATGATAATAAATTCTTTTTTACTGTTTCTATTTGATTAACCAAAACCTGATCTTTTAAAACATATATATCTGTTTTATCATTTGTAGCTTTTTTTGATTTGTTTGATGTATTATTGCTTTTCATTGCCAGATTATTTTTTAATAAATATTGTTTTAATATAGTATTTTTTTATAAATATAGTATTTATTTTTATACTTTTTTTATTTTATTTTCAAAATAATTCCGCTTCTTTATCTTTTTTACTTTGCAAGTATAAATTATTATTTAAATAGTTCTTTCCCTTCAATTTGTTCAAAGTTCGATTGTAAACCACTTTAGAAGTTGATGAACCTCTGCTTTCTTTATTTTTAGGAGCTAAATCGCGCTTAAACTGATTTATGTCAATGTTTTCAGCCCTGAGTTGTTTGTGAATATGATTTAAATTACTTATTATTTCTTCTATTGTGTCATTAAAAGTAATGAATAAATTCATGTTATTTTTGGTGGAAATTAATTCTTTTGAAACAGAATTGCTCAGCAAAATACCCTCTTCAATTAAATTCATTACAACAGGAAACTCTTTATTAATTATTTTAAAACAATTATCCACTGATTCGAGAAACTCATTATTTCTTTTAAGCATGAGTATATCAGCGCGTGTATTGTCAATGCTCAACACCAAAAATTTTGAATTTTTCTGAATAGTAGCATAAATAAACTGGATATTGTGTAGCTCTTTATTGTTTTCAGAAGCAACATTTCCTATTTCATTGGCAAAAGCTACAATATCTTTTTGATCTTTGCTGCTCATGTGTTTTCTGGTAATATTAAAAGTTAATTGTTCAATATTGTTATTAATAATATTTAAAGAAGTTAAATAACCATATATCTCGTCTGATAATTTGTCAATTGCTTTGAGTTCTTTGGCGTATTCCTTTTTAAAATTATAAAAATCTTCAAAAATAGCTGTAACTTCATTTAATTTAGAATGTAATTCATTTTTAATATCCTTATCAAATCTGACATAACTTTTTGAAAATTGATTTCCAACATCCGAAAATGAATTTAAAAACCCTGCAATTTCAATAAACTTACTTTTAATGGTTTCAATAGCTGTTTTGTACTCCTGATTTGAATAAATTAACTGAGCTACCTGCAATTCTGCTACATCAGGTATTCTTGAAGCAAGTTTAAAAGGAGAAATATCTATATTATATTCTTCAGATGCTTCAGCAATTTTTAATTCAGAAATTATTTCTTTGTGAATATTGTTGATATGATTAATTTTTTGGCTAATGATATCTTCAAATTGCAAATTGCTTATTATTTTGTTAACACATCTTAAGCTTTGCTCAGCATTATCCTTTAAAATAGGTGCCTTTGACGTTTTTTCATCAAGTATGCCAATAATTTCCATATTATTTAATGAAAACTTATAGAGCATATTTGAATAGTTAATAAGATTTTTTTTGTCAATTTCCATCAAATTAACAAACAATGAACCTGAATGAGTTTCTAATTTATTTAAACTATCCTCAATTAAAGGAAAAATTGCTTCCATCTTGGCTATTAAAGCCTCAATAGAATCAACCGATGTATCACCAATTTTGTTTTCATTTATATTAATAAAATTCTTTTTATAATTCTTGATCAACAATTTCAAAGCAGCAGTATTTTGTTTGTATTTTACTAAGGGTCCAAACAATTGATTATTTTTAATTTTAATCTCTTCTGCTAATTTTATATGCATTTTAAAGCGTTTATTTAAGCTTTCTGATTTTGAGGAGAGGTAATTTTGATAATCAGAAATTTCGAGAGATAAATTTTTGCTTTCAGAAAAATTCAACATGTCATTTATAGCAAAAGAATTGTTCGAAATGGTTTTTATTTTTGAATAATACTGCTTTAATTGATTATTTTGGTTTAAAAAATCTTTTTCAGAACAATCTAATAATATTTTAATTTTATTATCTGTTTCAGATAAAATTCTTACAACTTCCTTTAAAAGATTCACATTTAAAGTAGCTTCATCTTCTTTGGCATATTTTCTAGGTCTTCCCATAACTAATCTTTTTTATTCTTATTTTAAATATTTGCTTTTATTTTAAAGGAGTATCTTATTATTAATACTATATTAATACTTGGCTTTTTTTATTTTATTGGTATATTTTTATAATACATATTATTTTTATGTAACAAAATAAGTTAATTTTATAGTGTTATACAAGGGTATAAATACCTGAATTTTATTTGATTTGCAAAATAAGGGTGGGTGTTTTTACTCGTTTTAATATATAAATTTAAATCTTTACTTTTTCTATTTCTAGTTTATCTACATTAATTTGCATTTCATATTTATATACACAAAAATACTTATAAAAGTATTAACTAGAATAATAACTATTTTTAGTTATTTCATAAAAAAAAGATAAATAATTTTCAACAAAGTTAATAGTAAAAATAATTATTTACAAAGGGATATTTAATGAAAATTCAAAATAGAATCATATTCTTATACCTATAACCATCATATCGTCAATCTGGTCAGAATTCCCTTTCCAGAACTCATAATTCTCATCTAACTCTATTCTTTGTTTTTCAATATTTAAAGGCGAAATATTGGTTAATAATTCTTTAAATCTTACTGAAGAAAATTTTTGGTCAGTTTTGCCATTAAACTGATCGATGTATCCATCAGAGAAAAGATAGAGCATATCGTTTTTCTCTAATTTAAATGTTTTATTTGAAAATCCGGAGAATTTAGCTGAAAAAGCTTGCCCTACCGAAAACATTTCTGATTTATATTCAATTAACTTGCCATTTCTAACAATATATAGTGGAATATGAGAGCCTGCAAATTCCATACTCAAATCTGTCTTGTCAATACGACATAAAATCAGATCCATTCCATCGCGAACAGACTTTTCGTCTTCCGATTGCCGCAATGTTTTTGCAACAGAAACACTCAGATAATCGATTATTTCAGCCGGACTTGTTAAAAATTTTTCATTTAATGCCTGATTAAGGATATTATAACCAACTATGCTCATAAATGCACCAGGTACTCCATGGCCAGTACAATCAACAGCAGCAATATAAATATAATTTTCTCGCGAATCGAGCCAATAAAAATCACCACTAACAATTGATTTTGGTTTATACAATATAAATGAATCAGGTATAAGCTGATTAATCAATTCCGTTGGAGGAAGAATAGCAGATTGTATTCTTTTTGCATAAGTAATACTTGCAGTTATATTCGCATTTTTATATTCAATTAATGCATTTTGATTTTGAATTTCCTGATGTTGTTTTAATATTTCTTTATTTTTATGTTGAATATCAATATTCTTTTGTTCGAGTTTAATATTTGCATTTTTCTTTGCATTATATTGACGGTACAAAAGAACAGAAAACAATGTAACAATTATAAAACCTAAAAGAAAAGAATACATTATAATGCGTTGTTTAGCTAATTTTGTATCCTTAAGCGCCTGATCTTTTGTGAGATTATCTATTTCCAGTTGTTTCTTTTCCGATTGATAACGTGCTTCCATTTGTTTAATCTGTGCATTGCTCTCCTCATTTAAAATTTCCTCATTAATTTCCATCGTTAATTTTTGATACTTAACAACTTGTTCAAAATTCTTAAGACTATCATAAGCTAAAGCTAAATGTTGGTAAGCATTTTTTTGAAAAGGCAATGCACCTGTTTTTAAAGCTATATCAAGCGATTTATTTGCATTTACAATAGCTTGAAGATAGTTTTTTAGTTTAATATTAGTAATTGCTATATTCCCCAATACCAATGAAATTCCATTTATATCTTCAATTTCTTCTTTTATTTTTAATGATTTAAGATAATAATCAAGGGCTTTTTCATAGTCTGATTTAAAAAAATAAACCAAACCTATATTATTGTAACATTTAGATATCCCATTTTTATCCCCAAGTTTTTCTCTTATTTTTAAAGATTGGTCAAAATAAGCAATTGCAGTGTCATATGATTTTTTTTCAGCAAAAATGCTTCCTAAATTGTTGTATGATTTTGACATCTCTTTAATATTGCCTAATTCCTTTTCAATTTGCAATGATTTTAGATGATATTCTATTGCTATTTCATATTCTGCTATTTTAAAAGAATTTAAAGAATCATCAATTGTCCCCGATATATCAAAATGAATATTTCCAATATTGTTATAACATTCAGATAAACCTTTCTTGTTGCCCAGTGTTTCATATATTTTTAAAGACTTCATATAATAATCAAGGGCTTTATCCATAGCACCCTGATCTCTATATACAAGTCCTATTTGGTTATATGTTTTTGCGATATAACCATTGCTTTTTGCTTTAATTGCAATAGAAAGAGCAATGTTATAATAATTAATTGCACTATCAGGACTAGAATTTTTATAAATATCCCCTAGTTTGATTAAACAATTGACTTTTGTAGTATCAACATCTGAAGTGTTTATCCGATTTTGCAGGCTATCAATAAAAAGTTTGTTTTGTGCCGAGCTTAGAGAAAAAAACAGAAAAATAAATAAGTATAAGATTGAAAACCTTTTAATTATTGCTTTAAATTCAACTATTTTATTGTGTTTTTCTCTAATCATCATTCTATCATATATTATTAATAATTCGTTATTATTAGTGATCTTTAATAATACAAACCTACATATTTTTTTGATTTTTTTAATCAAAAATAAATTGAAACAAATACTTTCTTCTCTCATAATATTTATATTTCTCCAATGTGGCTGACTCAAATATCGAAATCAGCCTCTTTTTATTTGTATACCTCTATCTTGAAAATTTTCATTTAAACGATTCTCAAGAGGGTGTTTTTTACTTTTGAGACATCCTCATTTAACTATCTCTTATTTATAATGAACAACATTTAAATTCTTCTGTTTATCTTAAAAACATAATACTTTTATTCTCTTGCAATTCATTTTCCTAACCATACAAATGACTTTTCTTCTCATTTAAATGAATCTCCCGATTGAACAAAAGATTTTTCTTCCCAAGCAATAGACTTTCCTTCTCAAGCAATAGACTTTTTTTTCCAAACAATAGACTTTTTTTCCCAAGCAATAGACTTTCCTTCTCAAACAAATGCTCCTTCCACTCAAAACTGAATCCTCCTTCTCAAGCAAGAGACATTTCTTCTCAAGCAAGAGACTTTTTTTCCCAAGCAATAGACTTTCCTTCTCAAACAAATGCTCCTTCCACTCAAAACTGAATCCTCCTTCTCAAGCAAGAGACATTTCTTCTCAAGCAAGAGACTTTTTTTTCTAAGCAAGAGACTTTCCCTCTCAAACAAATGCTCCTCCCACTCAAAGCTAAATCCTCCTTCTCAAGCAATAGACTTTCCTTCTTAAGCAAATGGATCTCCCGATCATGAAAATGACTTTCTTACTCATGCAAATGACTTTTCTTCTCGTGCAAGAGATTTTTCTTCTCAAGCGAGAGACTTTTTTTTATCAAAAATAAATTAAAATAATTCCTTCATTTTCATTTATTTTGCAGTAAAATTTAAAAACACTTAAACAATGAAAAAAAATATTTTAATTTTAGTATCTATGTCAATTATTCTGGTCATTTCTTGTAAAAACAAGACCAAAAACAATTCCGATAATCAAAAGAACAATCCTTTCTTTTCCGAATATACAACTCCATTTCAGGTTCCTCCTTTTGATAAAATAGACACTACGCATTATATGCCAGCATTTATTGAGGGAATGAAACAAGAAAAAACAGATATTGAAACAATTGTTAACAATACTGAAGCACCAACATTTGACAATACTATTCTACCCTTCGATAAAGCAGGTAAACTGCTTAATAAAGTGAAATCGGTTTTCTTTAACATTAATGGTTGCAATACCAATGAGCAGATAGACAAAATAACACGCGACATTGCACCTATGCTTTCTCAACATAGAGATGAAATTTCAATGAATGCAAAATTGTTCGAGCGAATTAAAACTGTTTATGATAATCGTTTGAATTCAAAACTTGATAGTCAACAAATCAGAGTGGTTGAAAAATATTATAGTGACTTTGTCCGCAAAGGCGCTAATCTTCCTAAAGAAAAACAAGAAGAATTAAAAAAGATAAATTCCGAATTATCGACATTAGTTACAGGTTTCAGAGAAAAATTGCTTGCTGAAACAAATAAAAATTTCAAGTTGGTTATTGAAGATAAAAAAGACCTGGATGGGTTGCCACAAAGTGTTATTGATGGGGCAGCCGAAAATGCTAAAGAATTTAAATTGGATGGAAAATGGGTATTTACAATTCAAACATACAGTATTTGGCCTTTTATGCAATATTCTACAAAAAGAGAATTATGCGAAAAATTATACCGTGCTTATACAATGAAAGGCAATAATGGAAACGAATTCGATACAAAAGAAACCATTGCCAAAATTTTTAAATTACGTGTAGAAAAAGCAAAATTACTGGGATTTGGCAGCTTTGCAGATTATGTAATTGCAGAAAACATGGCAAAGACACCTCAAAAGGTGGATGAGTTTTTAATGAAAATATGGAATGCTGCATTACCAATTGCTAAAAATGAAGTTAAAGAAATGCAGAAAATTATTGATAAAGAAGGAGGAAAATTTCAACTTCAAGCTTGGGATTGGTGGTTTTATGCTGAAAAGCTAAGAAAACAAAAATATGACCTCGACGATAATGAACTAAAACCATATTTTGTTTTGGAGAATGTTCGTAATGGTATGTTTGATGTAGCTAACAAATTATATGGTATCACTTTTACAAAACTCACCAATTGCCCTGTTTATTTCGAAGGAGTTGAAGTTTTTGAAGCAAAAGAAGCAGATGGAAAACATATAGGAATTTTATATTTAGATTATTATCCACGCACCTCAAAAGGTTCTGGTGCTTGGTGCAGTAGTTTCCAGGATGCTGGTTGGGAAAATGGTAAAAAAATAGATCCAATTATTACCATTTGTTGCAATTTTACAAAACCAACAGCAAATACTCCTGCATTATTGAATTTTGATGAAGTAACTACAATGTTCCATGAGTTTGGTCATGCATTGCATGGATTATTTGCTGAAGGCAAATATACCCGCACAACAGGAGCTGTTCCTCAGGATTATGTTGAACTTCCTTCTCAAATAATGGAAAATTGGGCTTGCGATCCTGCAGTAATTAAATCATATGCTAAACATTATAAAACCGGTGAAGTAATTCCTGATGCATTAATCAAAAAAATAGAGAAAAGTAGTCTTTTTAATCAGGGTTTTGTTACAGTAGAATATGTGGCTGCATCGTTATTGGATTTGGCTTTCCATAATTTGAGCGAACCAAAAGATATTGACATACTGGCTTTCGAAAAACAACAAATGGATAAAATAGGATTAATTCCTGAAATAGCTCCACGTTATAGATCAACATATTTTAATCATAGTGTTTCGGGTGAATATTCAGCTGGATATTATGTTTATATGTGGGCTGAAGTATTAGATGCTGATGCTTTTAATGCATTTAAACAATCTGGAGATTTATTTAATAAAGACCTGGCATCTAAATTTAGGAAATATTGCTTGCAAGAATGTGGTAATGATGAAGGAATGACACAATACATCAAATTCAGAGGACAAGAACCTTCTATCGATCCTTTATTGGTCAGAAGAGGATTAAAATAAATAAAGTAAGACATTTAAAGCTGCCAAATTTATACAATCTGGCAGCTTTTTTATTTAAATATTACTTCACATTATCAATTATGCTTTTTTACTATAGGGCAGTTCAAAAAATTAAAAAAAAATAGTTTCCCGCCGATTTCTCAAATATTCGCCGATTTATTTTCAATACGTTGTATTATTTATTTTGCGAAAATCAGCGAAATCTGCGGGAGAAACTTAATTTTAGAACCCTCCTATATCAATATTAAAATTTGAATTTGGGAAATTCCTCAAAAAAACATAGCTTCGCTACTTAATTTAAAATAAAAGTAAAATGAGTAATAATATACAGCTTTTAGTGGCAAAGTCAACCAATGACATATTCATTAACTCTTGTATGGCAAATCGTCACGGATTGATTGCTGGAGCAACAGGAACAGGCAAAACTGTTTCTTTGCAGGTTTTGGCAGAATCTTTTAGTGCAAATGGCGTTCCTGTGTTTATGACTGATATCAAAGGCGATTTATCTGGCATAGCCAAATCGGCAATGATGACACCCAAACTTCAGGAAAGATTAAATAAACTAGGTATAACTTCTCATTCTCTTACTGCTTTTCCTGCTTGTTTTTGGGATTTATTCGGAGAACAAGGTCATCCAATCAAAACTACAATTTCCGAAATGGGACCTCTGCTTTTAGGAAGGTTATTAAACTTAAACGATACACAATCCGGGGTTTTAAATATTGTATTTAAAATAGCAGATGATGCCGGCTTACTCTTGCTCGATTTGAAAGATTTACGAGCAATGTTAAACTTTGTTGGAGAAAACCGTAATGAATATACAAACGAATATGGAAATGTAACAACAGCTAGTATTGGTTCAATTCAACGTGGATTATTAACCTTGGAACAACAAGGTGGCGATAAATTCTTTGGAGAACCTGCAATGAATATTCTTGATTTTATTCGTTGCAATTCAAATGGGAAAGGAATCATTAATATACTCGCTGCTGATAAGTTAATGTTATCTCCATCGTTATATTCTACTTTCCTATTATGGATGTTATCCGAATTATATGAGCAATTACCTGAAGTCGGTGATTTAGATAAACCAAAATTAGTATTTTTCTTTGATGAAGCTCACCTACTTTTCAATGAAGCGCCAAAAGCATTATTAGATAAAATTGAACAAGTAATCAGGTTGATTCGTTCTAAAGGGGTTGGTGTTTATTTTATTACACAAAACCCCATGGATGTCCCTGAAAACGTATTAGGTCAACTTGGAAATCGTATTCAACATGCATTAAGGGCATTCACTCCTAAAGATCAGAAAGCAGTTAAAACAGCAGCGGAAACTTTTAGACCAAACCCAAATGTTGATGTAGAAAAAGTAATAACTGAACTTGCAGTGGGTGAAGCTCTGGTTTCTTTTCTTGATATTAATGGAACACCAGCAATGGTTGATAGAGCATTTATATACCCTCCCAAAGCCCAAATAGGTCCAATAACTCCTTTTGAACGTAAAACTATTATTCAACAATCATCATTTTTTGGAACTTATGAAAAATCTGTTGACAGAGAATCCGCTTTCGAAATGCTACAAAAACGAATAGAGGAACAAAACCAACAAAAGGAAGATATAAAAAAGCAACAAGACAAATCGAGTAGTGAGAATAATTATAAAAAAACAAGTTCTACTCCAAAAACAAAGAGTTCTGGTGAAAAATTAGCAGGTGATATTGCTAAAATTGCCGGTTCTTCAATTGGAAGATCATTGGGTAAAAACCTAGTTAGAGGTTTAATGGGCTCTTTGTTCGGACGATAATACAAATTTTCTGAATAATTTCTATAGTAATCCCATTTTCATTTTAAATGAATAAGTAGTTCGTTGAGTTTTTCTAACGGAATTGAAAAAGAGCAATGCGATTTATATACACTCTTTTCTTTAATATACTGATCCAATTCTTTTTTAGTAGGCTTATGTCCATTTGCTAACTCAAAATATTCCTCCCAAGAATAAGAATCAGGGGAAAATTCACCAGTCATATTTCCATATACATTGAATGTTAGTGATCTTGTATTAACATAAAACCTACCTTCTCCTTTTTCTTCGAGAATATGGTCGCCTTCTACACAATTTGAGTAAATATTTATTTTCCCATTATCAAAAAGTTCCAATTCATAATAAGTCATAAAATAATTACTATGGTCAGAAAATGAATATTTACCTGTGTATTTTTGTCTGAAATCATTACTTTGCTTTATACATTCCTTGGCAGAATCCAGACTATTAAATAAAATAATAAACTCACCATAAACCCAACCTTTTATTTTATCTTCCTGATTTATTTGATACCAATAATTTTCAATACTTTTATTCCCAAATTCAATAACTTCTGTATCCCATGATTTATCTTCAACTTTAACCAATGTCATTTCTTTGATTATTTTACCAACAATCTTTGATTTAGAAGAAGACTCTTTACGCACATTGACGTTTTCAGCAATAATTAACCCATATTGCTGTGCAATAACAAATGAACCAATAAAAACTAAGAATATAAATAAAAAGGCTGATTTAAAATTATTCATATGAATGGTTTTTAAAAAATAACAATCAATACTTTAATTTCTTTTTCAAATATAATCATTTGAAATTAAAAAGTAAAGGATTATTTTTCACCAATCATCAGAAATAAAGGATAAGTTTTTTCTGTTCCATGCTCATCTTTTCTTACTATTTTATAACAAGTTTCGCTTCGAACATTTCTAAACCCTATAGTTTCAAATATCATTTTCATTTCTTTTCTTTCAAAACCTAAATGACCATTAAAACCATTACCATGAAAGCTCCCATCTTCTTTATCAAGATCAGCAATTGCAAGATAACCAAAATTATTAAGCATATTAAAAAACTTAATGAACAATGAATTCAAATCGGCAATATGATGCATGGTCATTGCAGTATAAATAATATCATATTTTTTGACCGGAACTTCATCGTTAACAAGGTTTGTTTTTATAACTTCCATATTCTTTATATGGTTCTTCTGTATCTTTTGATTCAGAATATTTAACATCCCTTCAGAATTATCAGCCAGAGTTAAATGATTCAAATAAGGTTGAAGATTAATGCTGAGTAAACCTGTTCCACAACCAAATTCAAAACCATTCATTTCAGGTTTAATACTTATTAGTTTTTTTATCTTTTCGGCAATAGCATTTGCACGTTCTACATTCTTGGGATTATCATCCCAAGTAAGTGCTTTTATATCAAATTCATTTGTTTGATTTGTTTTCATTTAAATTGTTTTTGTATAAACATCAAATAAAGGAGGATTTGCCAGATGTTTTTTGACTGTGCATAAATTTGCAACACTTATTATCGCTTCTTTATATTTTTCAGGAAAATCTGTTGGCACCTGAATTTCAATATTGATATCACTAACCATTTTAGTCAGATCATCATATATAACTTCCTGAACAACTTTAATATTTTCGGTTGGTAAACTTCTTTGATCGCAAAACGACTTTACATAAATTCCTGCACAAGTTGCAATAGATGCTAAAAACAAATCGAATGGTGAAGGAGCAGAAGCTTCGCCACCATTCTTTAATGATTGATCAGTTTTCACAACATACCCATTAATATTGGCATTTACTTTTTTGTTGCCTTCAAAACTTACTTCTATTTTCATTTTTCTTTTTAAATTTTCATTTCTTATTCTTACTAATATTCATTTTTTTAGTGATTCCTTGCAATCTATATTAAAAATTATAGCATAGTTTATATGCAAATTTAACAATGGCTTTTTATATTACCTAATAATTGCTTACTCTTTCTTTCTTGTGGAAATTCCAAATGGAAAATACAGTGGGCAAAAACTTATAAAACTGGTTACAATAAAAATGCCTGCTAATATAATTAATATTATTGCCAATACGCCAGAAATTACATTTGTGAAATACAATACTGCTACAACAACTGCCATAAGTATCCTTATAACTTTGTCAATTGAACCCATATTTTTTTTTATCATTTTAAATTTAAATAATTGAATAATAATGCAAAGGTATAGTACTCATGGAACATAATTGGTGACAATTGTTACACAAGATTTTTTATTTTAAATTATTATCCGTCAATACATATTAAATCAATAATGTTATTATTCGGATCAATCTTTTTAATAAAATACAAATTTGCTGTAACTTTTAGAAAACATAAAGCGTCTTATGCACAAAATGAATTCTTAAACCAAGTTCTTTTCAACAATATACCTTGTAACCCGGGAATATTCCGATGGCGTAAGCAGCATTAGGAATAACCGAAGGACCTGCCGTCAAATATTGGTTCGTAGCAGACGGAAAGAGGTTGTTCCTTATACAAGGGCAACCTCTTTATATTTAATTTTTGATATTGATTTAATTATATTTATAAACTAATATGCTATGTTAACAGGAATAGCATCTTTAACCTTACCCTGATTTTTATTTGGTTTATTGTCCATTGTAAATTCTAGTACTCCTCCATTATTTATATTCTGGTATAGTATATAGTTTTTGTTATATGGCTTTCCGTTTAATTTGATAGATTTGATATAGATATTATCATTGCTTATGTTATTGCTAATAATTGTGAAATCTTTCCCATTATATTGATGAATTACAACCTTTGGTAAAATTGGTGACCCAAATGCATAAACATTGCTTGCAGGATTTACAGGATAAAACCCCATAGCACTAAAAATATACCATGCACTCATTTGTCCACAATCTTCGTTGCCACACAAGCCATAAATACTGTTATTGTATAAGTCCTTCAAAACTTTAGAAGAATAATATTGTGCTTTCCAAGGTTGCGAAGTCCAGTTATAAAGATAAATAATATGATGACTAGGTTCGTTCCCATGAGCATATTGACCAATAAAGCCAGATGCATTGTTGTTAACTTCACCTGAAAGATCTTTAAGCATAAAAAAAGTATCTAATTTTTGAATAAATTTCTCATCACCTCCAACAAGAGAAATTAATCCATTAACATCCTGAGGAACATACCAGAAATATTGCCATGCATTCCCTTCCGTAAAAGGAAATCCTCCATTTCCACCATATTGCAGAGGGTTAAAAGGTTCCATCCATTTGCCTGCTTTATCTTTAGCCCTAAAAAACCCAGTTTGCTTGTCATATAGATTCTTATAATATCCAGCTCTCTGAAAAAAGAAATCATAATCAGCAGTTTTTCCAAGCTTTTTAGCCATTTGAGCCACACACCAATCGTCATAAGCCAATTCAAGTGTAAGTGAAACCGATTGAGTTTGTATATCTTCTGGAATGTAATTATATTTATTTACAATTTCCCAAGGTGAATTTTGATGACTTATTTCAGAAGATGCCTTGCAGGCATTATATGCGGCTTCATAATCGAATCCTTTAATATTTTTGAGCATTGCATCTGCAATAACCGGTATTGCATGGTTACCAATCATACAATAGTTTTCATCTCCCCACAAATGCCAAATAGGTAAATAACCAAAAACAGATTGTTGTTTCAACATACTATTGATAAACTCTGCATCCTTTGCAGGATTAATTAATGCATATAATGGATGTGTGGCTCTGTATGTATCCCATAAAGAAAAAGTAGAATAATATTTACCAGAAGGTGAAGTATTAACACTATAGTCTGGAGCTATGTACCTTCCATCCACATCTGCAATATTGTTTGGTTGAATATAATTGCGATATAAGCCAGTATAGAAAACTTCTTTAATTTCTTTTGGAGCTTCAATATCAATAACGCTCAATGCCGTATTCCAAGCAAGGTTATTCTTTGCAACTATAGCATCGAAGTTCCAGTCTTTCATTTCTGATTCCAGATTTTTCTTAGCACCACCCATATCAACGGTTGATAAACCTACTTTAACTATTAAAGGTTCATCTTTATTTGTTTTAAAATTAAGAACTCCTTTTACATTGGTTCCGTTAATTAAATCAATATTCCCATAGTTCTTCTTGCCATTATATAATTCAACAGAAGTAAATGGTTTGGAAAATTTAGCAACAAAATATACTTTTCTTAAACGACTCCATCCGGTTATAATCCGATAACCTTCTATAGTATTGTTGTCGATAACATGAAGTGAAGCTAAAATAACTTTACAAATCCAATAGAGCCTTGCTTTACTGAGGGTATGGTTTAGATCAATAACAATATGTGCATTATCTGTGGATGGAAAAGTATATCGATGAACACCTACATGCTCTGTTGCGCTTAATTCTGCTTTTATTGAATAATCTTTCAGAAATACACTATAGTAACCCGGGTATGCTTTTTCGTCATTGTGCGAGTATGTGGAAGAATATCCACTGTTTGGAACAGAATCGTTGCCTGGTTCTGTTTTTATTTCACCAGTTGTTGGCATAAAAAGAATATCATATAAATCACCAACACCAGTCCCATTTAAATGGGTATGACTAAATCCATAAATTTTATTTTTTTCGTAAGCATAAGCAGAAGCTGGCTCTTCTGGTTCCGAATATGTATCCGGACTGAGCTGAACCAGCCCAAAAGGCATACATGGTCCAGGAAATACACTTCCTGACAAACTGTTCGGTTTAGCTCCTGTTCCAATAAATAAGTTGACATATTGTGTATATTTATTGTTTTGTGAATTTGCATTAAAAAATAACAAAAGTATAATTACACAAAAAAAGGTTTTAAATATGTAAGTTTTTGCTATCATAAATAAGTATGTATTAATAAAATGAAACTAATAAAATGCAATGATTAATAATAAGTTTTTAGGGTTTTGCCTGATTCTTTTGTTTAATCTTTATCAGGTCTTCCGCTGAAGTTAGCTCTGTTATATCTGTTTGAATACCCAATAAACCGGTTTGTTTGAGGTAATCAATATAGAAAGGTATCTTAAGAGTCTGTAATACACGTGTTTCTCCACTTATATCTTCTGTTTGAACGTATTTAAAAGGTTTTCCTGATTTTATTATTTCCTGTTCTTCGTCCCAATAGATCTTTGCTTGTTTTTTATCGAAGAAGTCAAAATCGCTTTTCCCAATCATATCTTCTGCTGACATATGATGAGCTTTAGTAACGGCAGTATTGACTATTAACATACGACCATCCATATCTTTAAGAAAAACTTTTTGGGGAAGCTGATCGAGCAAACGAATAAGGGTAAGTTTTAAATTATCCATAGATTCGATATGCTGTTTATTTTTATTTGCTTCCTGATCCCTCAGTCTTTCCATTTCTTCCTGAGTAGTTGCAAGCTCTTCTATATTCTGCCTCATTTCTTCTTCATGGGCTTTCATTGTTTCTGTTTGTAATTGCGATTGTTCCAGCAAATGAGCGGTACGAATGTTTATTTTAACGCTCGATATAGTTGAAGCAATATTTTCACAAACTTTTTCTATAAATTCAATTTCAAATTTTTCATACTTATTGAAAGATGCTAACTCAACAACTCCATATACTTCTTCATTAATTTTGAGTGGAACAATAAGTAAAGCCTTTGGATTTGCATCTCCCAATCCGGAAGAAATTGTAATATATGAATTAGGGATATTTGTCATATATATTGTTTGGCGTTCCTGAAAACAAGTTCCTACCAAACCTTCTCCTAATTCTATTCTTTTGTTTAAATACTTTCTTCTATCGTATGCATAGCTGGCTTTAAGTTCAATGTGTTTATCTAGCTCATCGTCCTTATATATAAATATACCTCCCTGATTCGATCTGGTATAAGTTACCAAATTGAGAATAATATCATAAGTTAAGTTTTCGAGGCTATCATTGTTCTTTCGGAGAATATCGCCAAATGTTGCAAGACCTTCTGTTGCCCAATTGCGTTTTTTGTCTTCAATTTTTCGCTGCTCTTCTGCTTCTACAGCTTTCTTTAAGCTTTCTCTCATATCCATTAAAGAATTACCCAAAACATCCTCATTACTTAATGGTTGAAAATTGGCATTAAAATTTCCTTGTTCAATTTGATTGGCAAATGCTGCTGTTGAAGTAAGTCCTTCAATCAATGTGTTGACTGCTTGAGCCATTTGTCCTATTTCATCTTTTGTTTCAATGGGTAAGTTGCCTGATGAACTGGTTTTCCCTTTGGATAAATCAATTAAGACATTTGTTGTTCTCAGTATTGGTTTGGTTATTTGTTTAAATATAAAAGCAATAGCTATTCCGAAAATAAGGAAGCCAAATAAACCAATAAAAATAGAGCTGTATAAAGATCGATTGATACTTTTTAAAATATCTTTTTTGGGAACTACCGAAACATAAACCCAGGGAGTTTTACTATTACCGAAGAACAATGGAGTGAAACAATATATGGTATCAAATTTCACGTTTAAGTCAGTATCGAAATTGGTATAATCTACACCCAGATTTAATGTTTTCATAACATCGGGTTTACCTTCCAATTCAATTGCGGGTAATCCAATTTTCTTTTTGTTTGGATCGGTAACAGATATGCCTGCATTAGAAATTAACTTTCCATAACCATTTGTATATAGTTTATTTTCGGCATTGATTTCCTGAAATCTTTGTAAAGCAATATCAATTCCTATAACTCCTACAAATTTACCTTCCACTATAATAGGGAACATTGAACTTGTTTGGAGGATCTTATCATTTGAGCTCCCTGTATAAGAATATTCAGAAGGTTCGAATAATGCTTCAGCAAGTGTAGTTTTTGGTATAACAAAATAAGGACTTTCATTCATTCCTTCTTCATTATCTACATAACTTTCGATATTTCCACCTTCTCTGTACCATGTTCTCACAAATCTGCCAACTTCGTTGCTCCCTTCGCGATTGATATAACTTGAATCTTTGCCATCAAATTCATTTTTTTCCCAGGTTGTCCATATAGAAAGAAAACCAGGATTGGTTTCGAGAACTACTTTCATAATTTCAGAAACTGTAGCCCTATCGGTTAAACCATCCTTTTTTAGTCTTTCGAATGTTTTTGCAAGAACCTTGTTGATGTTTATTGTATTTTCAATTTCTTTCTTTGATATAAAAGCATACTCCTTGTTCTTCGATTGAATATATGCAATGGCATTTTTATATGCTATGTTCTTTGATCTTACGATGATATATCCTATAGTTATGGTATAAATAACAAGGGTTATTGACAATACATAAACAAGAATTTTAATGCCCAGTTTCTGGTTTTTGAAAAAGCTTACAATATTCATAATGAAGGGTTTAATTTATAAACATTTTTTATTATAAATTATTAAATCAATTTAGTTCAAATTTACATTAATTTGATAATAATAAAAAAAATTATACAAAAGATATTATTTTTATTATAAATAGTTTTTAAACATTTGTAAAACAATATATAGTTCGCATGTTGTTAATAATAAATGTTTTTGACAACAGTTGTGATGATACATGTTGCAATATCTTGTTTGTTTATTCTGAAAGAAGTATTATTTTTACATTCAGATATTTAATGCAATTGGTATGAAAATAAAAATTCTCAGGAAATATAATAGTTTATTGGTATTTCTATTATCGTGTATGGGGTTTTTAGGTTCATGTGTAAATATTGGCGTTAAGTATGGCGGCCCACCTGCTGAGTATGGTGTGCTAACTGCTGAATATGGCGTACCTCATGCTCGTTTTGTTTTAAAGGGAACTGTTATATCTGAAAAGAAAAATAAACACATACCCAATATAAAAATAATTCAAGGTACTGATACTGTTTACAGCGATATGAATGGTAAATTTATTGTGGAGAAAAACGCAGCTCTTTATGATAATGTTATCAACATCAAACTTCAGGATGATGATGGCAAAACCAATGGTGAATTTCAGACATTGAATATGGATGTTGATTTTAAAGATGTTCCTTTTAGCGGAGGTAGTGGTAGCTGGGATAAAGGAGAAGCTGTTAAAGAAATGGATATTAAGTTAAAATCGAAATAAGGCTTTATCTAATAGCTCAATAATGTTTATTTTTCATTGGATTTCAATTTAATGTTTAGTTTCAAGAATAAGAAACATTTACTTATATGAATGAAAGGTATTGTATATAAATTTCATTCACTTAAACCAGTTATAATCATTACATTAAAAACAGATAAACATGGGATCGTTTAAAACTAAATGCATGAAATGCTACAACAGGTTCATCGTTTTATTGCTTACAGGACTTGGTTTTATTTCTGCCTGCACACAAAGTAGCTGTAAGTATGGTGTAGTTGCCGAATATGGTGCTCCACAAGCCAGATTTATTGTTAAAGGTACCGTGGAGTCGGAAGATAGCAGCAAAATAATACCCCATATCAAAATAAACCTTGATAACAATACCGTATATTCTGGCACGGATGGTAAATTCCAATTAGAGAAAACCGATTCGCCGGAAAACAAGATACTGACCATCTCTTTGCAGGATATTGACGGGCAAGCAAACAGGGAATTCCTTCCTTTGGATTATATGGTCGATTTCAACGGTGTTCCATTTAGGGGTGGTGATGATGAATGGAATGAAGGTGAAGCGGTGAAGGAGGTAAACGTAAAGTTAAAGCCCAAGAATTGATGTTATTGTTTGATCTCAGCTTTAAAAATTTATGAAAAAACATATCTGAGCTGGATTTTGAAAGGTAAAAGTCCTTAAAATTCAATCAAAATCGTTAGCATATTCTGCGAACTTTTAAGAATATTGCGCTGACCTCAAAGAAAATTCCGCTAAGATCGAAGAAAACGCTTCTGACTTCAAAGAATATTCCGCTGAGCTCGAAGAATTTTAATCTGATGTCCTGGAATTTTAATCCGGACCTATAAGTTTTCTCTTCTGATGTTGAAGAATATTCTTTTAACGTTCAGGTTTTTTAAGCTAACGTGCAGGAATTTTGATCTGATCTCGGCGTATGGTTTGCTAACTTGTGGTTATCCTATGCTAACCTGACGTTATGTTATGCTAACTTGATGTTATGTTATGCTAACTTCGAAGTATGGTTTGCTGACTTGTTGTTATTCTTTTCTAACTTGATGTTATTCTAAACTGATTGGTGCGTATTCTAAGCTAACTTCAAAGAATTCTATCCTAACCTGCCGGTATGCTTGTCTGATCTCCAGTTATGCTTTCCTGATTTCCAAGTTTGCTTGTCTGATCTTCAGGTATGCTTTCCTGATGTGTAAGTATTGTTCTCTGACTTTCAGGTTTTGTTTCCGGATGTGTTCGCATGCAGTCCGAACCTGACAGAATGTCAGCTGACGTCGTCGCGGACTCACCTAACGTGACAGAATGTCAGGTGACGGACAGGTTTTGTCTCCGGATGGGCATGTTTTTTTCTGTTGATAAGAAATTTACGATTTACGATTTACATTGCTGGAAGTTTGGGTATTTACGATTTTTTATTTACGATTTACGATTACACTTGCTGGAAGTTTGGGTATTTACGATTTTGGATTTACGATTTACGATTGCAGTTGGTGGAGGTTTAGTATTTCGTTTTGTTTAACCACGAGGGAACACAAACCTGCCTGCCGCTAAGCATGGGGGTTTTCACGAAGGCACACAAAGTTATTTACGATTTTTGATTTACGATTAACGATTGCACTTGCTGGAAGTTTGGGGATTTACGATTGCAGTTGCTGGAGGTTTTGGATTTGCGGTTTTTTAACGCAGTGATGTAATTTGAAGTTTTGGCAATATTTTATAAATTTGTTAGGTTTGATATCTGTGTATTTAAGGGCTATCATTACATATAAAGGCAATTTTTGAGGGTGAAACTTAATATTTTTTTAAAATATTTTGTTGCATTATTTGCAAATCGATAGATGAAAATATGATTTTGCAAATTCTTTATCTATTTGAAAGAAATGTTTTAGTAACCTCTGGAATAGCTTTCTTTGCTATAGAATGATTTTTTGTATTCAGCAATTGATTAATGGTAAAATAAAGCAGAGTGTGGTATGGGAAAAACACCCCCTTTGAATGGGGGTGTTTTTCTTGTAAACGGGGGGGTGTTTTTCTTGTAAAAAAGGGTGTTTTACACCTTGGTTTTTAAATAAATATGTATTTAATTTGTTGTGAATTAATAATTGATTTTAGTTGAATAGATATTCTGGTAAAGCTTAAATTTTACCAAGGATAAAATTAAACAAAAAAAAGTACTGCTTTTGATAAGAAAGCAGTACTTAATTAGAATGAAAAAGAAATTATTTAATTATTTACCCACAAATGTAATTGTTTAATTTTAAAGCAGGTAATAAAAGATAAATTTGATAAAAAAAAGTTCTGCTTTATGGTGCAAAAGCAGAACTTTTAAAACTAATCAAATGAAAAATTTCGAGTCAAATATGAAACAAATATAATAAAAATATTAAGGAAAAGCAAGATAAATGTTAGAATGTTTTGGATATAGAAATAAAAGAAAATAAATGAATAAAAAAATAAAAAAAGTTCTGCTCTATGGAGTAAAAGCAGAACTTAAAAATTGTATTATGAGATTTTTTTATTAAATGTGAAACAAATATAATTCAACTTGTAAAGAAAAGCAAGTAAAATGTTAAAAAGTTTTAGAGATAAGAATAAAAAATTCAAGCAATAAATAAAAAAAGTTCTGCTTTGGAGAGATAAGCAGAACTTTAAAACTTTAGTAAAAATGAAAAAGTTCAAGTAATATGTTATACAAACATAAGACAATTAATAGGTAAAAGCAAGAAAAATGTGAGAAAGTTTTGGAGGGAGATATGAAATTATTGGAAGGGATAAATATAACCGTAGATGTAAACTACTGATTTTATAATATCCACTCAGATTATAAAGGTTTTTCAGTCTTGAACATAAAAAGATTTATAGACAATATCAACGAAATAACAATAAAATAAATATTAATTAAAATTTAACAAATATTATGAGCTTAAATGTGAAAAATCTGGTTTTTAAAGGTGGTGGTGTTTTGGGCATTGCTTATGCTGGAGCAATAAAAGTATTGGAAGATAAACATTTCTTACAAGGAGTGGAAAAAGTTGCCGGAACGTCAGCAGGAGCAATTACTGCTGCTCTATTAAGTTTAAGGTGTTCGGCAGATGAAATAAAAAGCATAGTGGATGCTACTGATTTTAAATCGTTCGAGGACGGTTGGGATCCGCTTCGTATCCCTTCAAAATATGGACTGTATAAAGGCGATGCTTTTTTGGCATGGATGCAAAAACAAATTGTAGCAAAAAAATTTAATCAGTCTGCAACATTTAGTGATTTTAAAAATGGTGGTTGCAGAGAATTGCGTGTATTTGCCACAGATCTGAATACTCAGGATGTGAAAATGTTTTCCTATGAAACAACACCAAATGTGATAGTAGCAGAAGCAGTGAGGGCATCTATGTCCATTCCATTGTTTTTTGAAGCATGGCAGTTTTCTGGTAACAATCCTGACAATCATATTTATGTGGATGGAGGTACGGTTTATAATTATCCTATAACTACATTTGATGATAGCGGAATACCCAATATTGAAACATTGGGTTTGCATCTGGATAATATAAACGGAGTTGTTGCAAACAATGATTTGCAATATGGGCATTTACTTCAATATGTAAAAAATGTTTTTGATACTTTGCTCAATGCACAGGTGATAGATTTTAATCATGATCCGATAGATGCCCGCAGAACTGTGAAAATAGATAATTTGGGTATTTCGGCTACTGATTTTAAATTGACAGAAGCACAGAAACTTGCACTTTACCAGTCGGGAATTGATTGTACTTTGAAATACCTGAATCAATATATGTAAAAACTCTTTTGAAAAAGAATAAATAGTTTCTTTATATATAAAGACAAAATCTAACAAATAGTGGAGACCTGTAAGCACTTTAAAAACGGACAGTTTCATTGGAAAATGAGAGGTGAAACCGAAAAACCATAAGAGTAGGGTAACTTAATACAAAAAAAAATGAATAATTTGAAAGCAAATAAAGGAATGTTAACTGACACCATCGGTGGAGATGGAGGAGATCATAGTATCGATCCCTCTCAATTGATAAAATCTATTGGTTTGGATACGGATATATATGTTGATAAGATTATAATCAATAATACAGGATATGGAGGAAATGGTGGGATGCCAAGACAGTCAATTCAATTAAGGGATGGTGAATATATTAATAAAGTAGTTGTTAAATATGGCGAGTGTATTGATAACATTGAGTTTACAACCAATAAAGGCAACATTGTAAGTGGGGGAGGCAATGGGGGAAGTTATACCAAAACTTTTGAAAATATAAGACTTGTTGCTATAGGTGGCAAATATGGGCACTATCTTGATGCTATAAAGCTTACCTATGCTTCTGACTATGTTGCATCGAGTGTGGTAGAAAATAATGCAAATTTTATTCTGGATTTTATTCCACCCGGAACCACTGTTGAGTTAAGCGAAGTGGAGCACGATACTACTTTTTTAAGTTATCTGCATACAGTAGATTATATGCTGGATATGACCATTAATGCAAGTGTTGAATCGGAATTTATTGATAAAGTTTCGTTGGCAACCAAACTGGAAACAAAATACTCGGACCTGACAACTATTAAATCGGAATTAACAGAAGAAGTTACCCATAGTGAAAAGAAAATATATGTATGTGGGGCAGGCGAAGTTCGCCTGATAGTTGCAAGTTGTACGATCATGAAAAATGCAGATGATTCTTACTGGATGTTCCCCAATGGTGGATGTACCTATCCTTTAATAACTACAAAAGATGTGGCGCAGATTGCCGGTTTTTATGCTTTGCCAGGTGCGTATGCAGGTTTGAAGGTTCAAATGGATAATTTTGATTCCACTATGGTAAATGGGTTTAATAAGATTAAAGTTAAGTAATGATTAATACCAAGTTGTTCAAAGAATGTAGTTTATGGTTTAGTTATACTTGTGTAATGTAACCAGTTGTTCGAAGAATGTAGTTCCTAGTTTGGTGTTGGTTGTGCGACGAAAAAGTTGTGCGAAGTTTGTAACTTCGCACTTAATAAAGGTTAGTTTATAACTAACAATAACAGAAATAATTAATTTGAAATAAATGATTTGGAAATTATTTATAGGTGTAGTTGTAAACTACAAATTTAAAGGTGCGAAGTTGCAAACTTTGCACAACGGTCTAACAATTAAAGAAATAATAAACTCGAAATAAATGATTTGGAAATTATTTATAAGTGTAGTTGCAAACTACAAATATAAAGGTGCGAAGTTACAAACTCCAGTTGTTCGAAGAATGTAGTTCCTAGTTTGGTATTGATTGTGCGACGAAAAAGTTGTGCGAAGTTTGTAACTTCGCACTTAATAAGGGTTAGTTTATAACTAACAATAACAGAAATAATTAATTTGAAATAAATGATTTGGAAATTATTTATAGGTGTGGTTGTAAACTACAAATTTAAAGGTACGAAGTTACAAACTTCGTACAACTATATAGTTATGCAATAGATAGATAAATTTGCATCTAACTTAATAAATTTAAGATAATATTTAATTAATGGGATTCAAATATAAAATATACAATCAATCAAAAGCATATTATCTTACTTTCACTGTTGTAGGTTGGATTGATGTTTTTAGCAGAAAAGTATATAGAGAAATATTGATTGAAAGTTTAAAGTATTGTCAGCAAAACAAAGGATTAAATATTTATGCTTATGTGATAATGACAAATCATATTCATTTATTGGTTAATTGTGTTAATGAAAATTTAAGTCAGGTGGTAGGTGATTTTAAAAAAATTACGAGTAAAAAAATAATAGAAGCAATACAACAGGAAAATGAAAGTCGTAGAGAATGGATGTTAAATTTATTTTCATTTGAAGCATCAAAACATACTAGAAATAAGAATTATCAATTTTGGACACATGATAATCATCCGATAGAAATCTTTTCAAATAAATTTATAAAACAAAAAGTTGAATATATTCAAAACAATCCGGTAAGAGCAGCAATAGTTGATAAACCGGAAGACTATATATATTCAAGTGCAAGAAATTATGCAGATATGGACAATTTAATGGATATAAATAAAGTTAATTTTGGTGTTGAATAAAAAACAAATGCAGTTACAAACTGCGAAATATGAAGTGCGAAGTTACAAACTTCGCACAACTGGCAATTTAATGGATGTAAATAAAGTTAATTTTAGTGTTGAATAATAACAAATGCAGTTACAAACTGCGAAATATGAAGTGCGAAGTTACAAACTTCGCACAACTAGTTAATACCAAGTTGTTCAAAGAATGTAGTTTATGGTTTAGTTATGCTTGTGTAATGTAACCTTTTACAACGATCATATCGAATTTTACACAATAGGGGATTAATTATAAAATTTATGAATAAGAAAATAAATAAAAACAATTAAAAAAACAGTTAATATGAACACAGTAAAATACAGGGTAGGTAAATGGATACCTTCCGACAGAGATTTTTTGAAAAGCTGGCTCGAAAAGAAAGTACAGCAGGCGAAAGATAGTGATCTTGCACTACATCCTGCCATACAGGATCTGAAAAATGCAATTTATGCAGATGCTGTTCTATACATGTGCTTTACCAGTATGTATGATGATATACCACAGGGTTATGAAGAACCTGTGAAGAATTTTGAAATCATGCTATTGGTGATGAACCAGGTATTGAATGAAGCACCATGCTATAGTGTGGATGAAGATAATGTTGGTCTGGTGGGTTTTCCTATCAATGCCATTCTTGATTGGGCAATGGGAACCAAGGGAGGTTATCTGGCATTTACCCATCCGGTGGTGAATGAAAAACTTAAAGTGATACTAAATGTATGGAAAACATTTCTGGACTCTGAAGCATCTCGCTATGTTCTGATCAATGGTAAGATACAACAGGCACAACCCGATTACAGCAATCCTATCGGCTGGTTTACACTGGAGGGTTTAACTGCTATGGCAAAAGAAGATCCTTTTTGGGACAAAAACAAAAAGAATCCAACCTATGCGGAAGTACTTAAGAATTTTACTGATAATTTTAAATGTAACAGTAGCTTGCCTTATTTTGGATTTAAGAGCTGGGACGATTTTTTTACCCGTGAATTTAATCCTGGAGTAAGAGAAGTAAGTGCAGCAGACAAAGAAAAGAATGTAATTGTGAATGCCTGCGAATCGGCTCCTTACAATTGTGCCACGGCTAAAAGGAAAGATAAGTTCTGGATGAAAGGGCAACCATATTCTATTGTTGATATTATGGCAAATCATCCTTTGTCGGATAATTTCGGGGATAATAGTACTATTTATCAGGCATTTTTATGTGCAAAAAGTTATCACCGATGGAATAGTCCGGTGGATGGCAAGATTGTAGCGATACAAAATATACCGGGAACATATTATTCTGAAGCACCGGTTGAAGGATACGATCCTTCTGGTCCGAATTGTTCGCAGGGATATATTGCCGAACTTGCTGCAAGGGCATTGATATTTATACAATCGGACAATGCTGCTATTGGGTTGATGTGTTTTGTTGCGATAGGAATGGCAGAGGTATCGAGTTGCGAAATTACTGTAAAAGCATGTGATATGGTGAAAAAAGGATCTCCCATAGGAACTTTTCATTTTGGGGGGTCAACCCATTGTCTGATATTCAGACCGGGAGTGGAAATTGAGTTTGATTTTCATGGACAGACCCCGGGATTAAATACACATAATATTCCTGTGAAAGCGAGAATAGGGGTGGTGAAACCAAAATAAGAAGATGAAAGTGTATTTGAAATAAATAAATTAAGGGCAGTTCTAAAAATTCAAAAAAAATAGTTCCCGCAGATTTCTCAAATATTCGCAGATTGATTTTAAGTACGTTGTGTTATTTATTCTGCGAAAATTAGCGAAATCTGCGGGAGAAACCTAATTTTTAGAACCCTCATTAATAACTATTTCAAGTTGAGAAGAAGTTGTAAATCAATGTATAATAAGGATAAATTTAAAATAAAAAAATGAAAACAGAACAGGAAAATGAAAACAGCATTGTTATATCTTATATAACATTAAGAAAGGCAATTGGATGGATGGGAATATTGTTTCCTTTTGTATTGCTTTTTGGTAATTATCTGATAAGTTGGTTTTTTGATTTTGAAAGTGGATGTAATCCGTTTAAAAACTCGATAAGCCTTTTCTATTATACCCGGATGGGAGATGTGTTTGTTGGGACTTTATGCGCAGTTGCTCTTTTTCTTGTTTCCTACAAAGGTTATGAAACAAAAGACAGTGTTATAAGTAGTCTTGCCGGTGTTTTTGCTTTTGGAATTGCACTCTTTCCCTGTACTTCTGAATTGCTTATTCCATGCAATACACGTTGTTATATAAGCATTCATCTTGTAGGAATTATTCATTTATCATCGGCAATATTGTTTTTTACAACTCTTGCTTATATGTCTTATTTTATTTTTACAAAGAATATGGGTGAAAAAACGACAAACAAAATCAAAAGAGATAAAATATATAAAATTTGTGCCATTGTGATGGTTTTTTGTCTTGTTGGAATTGCAATATATATGATCTGGCTAAAAGTGAAGTTTCCTGTATTAGAAAATTATCATATTGTTTATTGGTTAGAAACCATTGCACTTATTGCATTTGGTATATCATGGTTAACGAAGGGTGAAGTAATATTAAAAGATTAATGTAAAAGGAGAAAAAGTAAAACGAAATGATAATATTGTGGTGAAATAAAAAAAGGTTGACTTTTGCCAACCTTTTTTTTATAATTGATTTGTATGTTTAATTGATTTTAGTGATTTTAACAATGTCTTGTTTGTTTCCATTTACTAGTTTAGCAAAATAGATACCATTTTTCAAATTGCTGATATCAATATTTTGGTTATTATTGTTTATTTCTTTAGATAATAACAGTTTTCCCATCTGATCATACAAGAAAACCTTAACATTTTGATTTAAAATGAAATTAACAATTCCAGTAGTTGGGTTTGGATAAATACTGGTAGAAGTATTATAAGCGTAATCATTAATTGAAGTAATATTTTGGTAAGTGGGAGCTGGAGTTACAATTGTTTTTGTCCAATACCATAAATCTGGACAACCATAATGGTAATTAGGTAAAATAGTTGTTGGAAAAGTATTTTGGTCACAAGAATTACAATACCTCATATCGCCATAAATAATATGTTGTCCAGCAGCTGTAGATGTTCCATAATAATAAGTTTCACCAGTTGCCTGATGCAAAGTAAGAATATATGAAGAATCTTGTGAGAGCCATATAGGTTTTGATAAAGAAGTGTAATTGTACGAACCAGCTGTACCCGCATCAACCTGGTTTTGTGC
Organism: Marinifilum sp.; assembly: GCA_020718065.1. Taxonomy (GTDB): domain Bacteria; phylum Bacteroidota; class Bacteroidia; order Bacteroidales; family CG2-30-32-10; genus CG2-30-32-10. The sequence continues at coordinate 48,958 of DYDE01000010.1, forward strand.
TACTTTTAGAGTTGTTGTGTAATTAAATAAAGTAACATATCTAACAGATCCAATTGGTTCTCTTTTACCAAAATCAGTTACCAGCAAATCTTCAGAAGGTTGAAATTTGAATCCTCTTTGATTTGGTGGGGTTCCCCCTGGACCAGATGTTACAACAACACTATCAGTTGAAGAATTAGGTCCAAAAAAAGTACCTGCAATAGCTGTAACAGGTGTAGCTGCAGCATTGCTATAGAACCAATATAAAAATCTGGAACCACTGGCAGGTAAAGTATCAATTTTTACCCAGATTTTAGTGGTTGTAGTGTTTATCCCTGATTCAATCCAATAATTAAATAAAGTAGTTCCTGCAAGATCCTTTCCAAAACGAATGTCTTTTCCTGTAACATCCATATATCCGGAGCTGATTAAAGCCTGGGTGTTCACAGTTAATAATAACTGGTAATTTGTTACCAATGATGCTGTGTTGTTAGTAACATTAAAGACCTGATATCTTGTCCATCCTGCAGGTTGCGAATAACCAGCTAAAGTAAATGCACATAAAACCAAAATTAAAGTCCATTGCTTTTTAAAGTAATTTTTTTTCATAATTGTTAATTTAAAATTTATAAAATATTGATTTTACAAATGTATAAAAAAAAAGTATATATTTCTATTGTTTATCGAATTATATTGATATATAATATAAAAAAAATGATACTAATTTTTTTAAAGGTTTATTATACAATATTTAATAATATAACATAATTAAATGAAGAAGTCAGTAAAAGTAAATGCATAATTTGCATAGCTGCGCTCTCTGATAAATTGCCTTTATTGGGCTGGAATAAGTATGATAAGAACAACATAAAATTTAATTTGTGATACCAATATTTTATATATTTGCATATCAATCAAATTAAAACAGATAATATTATGAAAAAAGTTTTTCATCTTCTCCCGCTAATCATTGTTTCGGTATTTTGTTTGAATTTTGTTGCAGCTCCTCACAAGGATGAAACAAAAAATGAAATTACAAAAGATACGAATCAATATACCATCGTTGTAAATTTTGAATATGGTGAAAGTTTAACACCTACACCTTATGCTAATATATATGTGATATGGATGGAAGATTCTACATCTGGTTTTATACAGAATATGAAAGTCTGCTATAAATTGACACATGGAGGACTAACAGGTACTGCCTTGCCCTTTTGGAAAGTTAATAAATTACCCATTTCAATACCTGCTGAAGTTGATGCGGTTACTTCTGCGACAATAGCCAATTCCGATTTCACTGTTTCGGCAGTACTTAAAGATAGTAGTGTGAGGAGATTTGTTGTGTATTTTGAAGTTGATCGTTCTTTTGAACCCAATGACTGGTTTTCTGATCAACCGGCTCTTTTATATAAAGCCAATATCGATCTTGATAATCCCCAACTTGTTCAGGAATTATATCCTTTGGGCTGGACTCCCAATGAGGGGACACAAAATATAGTACCCAACACCCCCATGGGATTTATACAAAAGGAAATGAGACATATTACCCATCATAAAGTCGGGAATACATTTGGCACTCCAGATCCGCTTCATTCTTCTACAAGAATGGTTGAGAGGATAACAGTAACAGTTGTAAGACCAGTTGTTTCAATTTCTGATATAAAAGGAAAGGGTGAATCAGGTATTTCAATTTTTCCTAATCCTACCAACAGGCAGGTGAATATTAAGAGCAATGAAATTATAAATGAAATAGAAATAATCAATATACAAGGTCAAACCATTCTTTGCATTCAACCAAAAACAAGCGAGACTTCTTTTACTTTAGGCAAGCTTATTGCACCAATAGGATTGTATTATGCAAAGATCACGACTTCGAAAGGGGTTGGTCTGCACAAGATATTAATTACTGAATAATCTGATTTAGGCGATCAATCGTAAATCCAAAACTTGTAGTGAGCTAAGTCGAACTATCGTCAATCGAAAATAAACTACCTGTTTAGCCATTTCTTGAAATCATGGGCATTGTTGAAGCTTACTATCGCTTCCATGGCAGAGGAAGGACGTAGCTCTACTTTTATCCTGCTCTTAGAATAAGGGAACATATTTTCAATTGCATCAATATGTATGATGAACTGGCGGTTTATCCTGAAAAAATAAAGAGGGTCGAGCATTTCTTCTAATTTTTCCATGGTAAAGTCGATGGCATAATGCTTATCATCTCTGGTGCAAATAAATATACCTTTTTCACTTATATAAAAATAAGCAATATCGCTAGTTTTTATTGTTTTGATCTTTTGACCTGCATAAATAAGAAACCTGCTCTGGTATTCCACAGGCTTTTTAAATTGTTGAATAATATCATTGATATTTATTTGATTTTGTTTGTTATGGCTTAGTTCTTTATACTTCTTTATACTAAGTTCCAGTTCACTTTTGTCAATTGGTTTTAAAAGGTAATCAATGCTGTTGGTTTTAAATGCCTTTAGTGCATACTGATCATAAGCAGTAGTAAATATAACAGGTGTTTTAATATTGATTTGTTCAAATATGCTGAAAGAAATACCATCGGAAAGTTGAATATCAAGAAATATCAGATCAACCTGATTGTTTTGCAACCAGCTAACAGTCTCTCTAACCGATTCTGTTTTATTTAGAATCAGAAAAGAATTGTCAATAGACAGCAGCATTTTTTCTAAATGATCAGCTGCTATTCTTTCATCTTCAACAATAAGAATTTTTATCATTATTCGTTTTCTTTTAACAATGGTATTTTTGCAATATACTCGTTTCCTGAAATATAAAATTCGGGCAGGAGGTCGGTGAAATGTGCATAACGTTCTTTCAGGTTATTTAATCCTATACCCGACGAAGGTTCTACAGATATTTTATTTTGTAAAACATTTCGAACTATTAAAAAATCCTTGTCGCAATAAACAATTATAGTTAAGGGTTTATCGTTCGATATTTCGTTGTGTTTTATAGCATTCTCAATCAAAAACTGAAGGGATAAAGGCGGAATAAATGTATTGAGTTCTTTGGAGTCAATTTTAATTTCCACAATTAGATTGTTGTTGAACCTTATCTTTTGCAGATAGCTATAGTTGTTGATAAATTGTATTTCTTCTTTCAGTTCTACCAGCACTTTGTCACTAACATCCAGCACATAGCGGTAGATCTTCGAAAACCTGTTAGTAAACTCCACTGCTTTATCTGGTGAAGTTGTAATTAAAGAAGATAGTGTATTTAAACTATTGAACAAGAAGTGTGGATTGATCTGGCTTTTCAAAGCAGCATACTGCGATTCGGCTTTTTCTCTCATTAACTTTTCTGAATCCAGTATGCTTTGTTTCCATTGTTCAAAAATATAGATTCCTTCAAGTATGGACATCACAATTAAGTTTACTATATTTGCTACAATTACATTTTCGAATATGCTTACCCTCAGGTCTGGATCACACACTTTTGAATGACCAAAAAAATAATTAATTATCAACACCAATGCAATCATTATTACACTGGAATTAAAAGCCGTTAACAGTAGTTCAATTACGATTCGTTTCAAATTGTCCTTTTGCCAGGGAAGTTTTTTCTTTATGAAATAAAAAACCGTAAAATTAGCTGATGCAATACAAGCGGTTACAATAAAGGTAAATATAGCCCCTACAAGGTTTTTGTCAATTGTAATTGGCTCACCCTTCAATTTTTGAAGAATAATGAAATAAGATGGAATAACAATGCTAACCAATATACATATAACAAGTATAACTTTCAGTATGGAAGATTTCTTATTGTTTATAATTGGCATAATACTTTTTTATTAAGAAGCTTAAAATTAAGCTCGAATTTAAACAAAAAATTGCCACAGATACTCAGAATTTTAGATCTGAGTATTCTGTAGCAAATTTAATATTAAAAAACTACCCTGTATTGCATCATTGGGAAAATACCTAATTGATAAATAGGTTCTTCTTTTTGTGTTTTCTGATTGTATTTCATCATTAAAGGATTTTTATGGCCAGTTATATTTTGTATATCAAAAGCAAATTCCTGCGACATGCGTTTACCATCGTAGCGGTATGCAATGCGAATATCAGCTCTGAAATAATTGCTGAACTTTTTGGTATAAGCCAGGTCTTCATTATAAAAAGTTTGTTTAAAATAAGCTGATTTTTCAACATCCACTGGTGTATATCTCAAACCACCTGCTGAACAAATACGTCCATCAACAACGATCCATTTCTTGTATTTGGCGTTTTCTTTTTTCTTTTGCAGTTCGAACTCTTTTCCTGCAAGGAGGTTAACAACATATTTGCTGTCGAATGCTGTGCTTCTTTCAATATTATCGCTTCCGGTGTAGAACGACCTAAAAAGTGAGGAGGTAAACAACATATAAAAACCTTTGTCCATAAACTTTTCGAAAGTAAGGTCGATTCCATAGTTTCTGCCTTTACCTCCATTCTTTAACGAATCAGGGATGCCATAAAATCCTGCTCCATAGTTCAACATAGAGTAATTACTTGGATTTTTCTCAATAATTGCATTAAAAACATACTGGTAATAAGGTTCTACTTTCAAGCGAAGGGTAGAAGAAAAATTAACATCATAAGCAGCTGCAAAATGATGGCTTTTGGTTAGATCAAGTTTTTTGTTTGGTTGCGAATAACTTCCATCAGGTGCATTAACCAATAAAAAATAGCTGTACAATGCTTCTGTTTTGCTATGTAAGCCATAAGCCAATGAAAAAGATTGTTTGGCAGTAAACTTCCATTTTAAGCCCAAACGAGGTTCTGCCGACCATTTGTCATTCAATGCAAATTCTAATATATGAAAACCACTGTTTAATACAATGTTGTCAGTAAATTTGTGTTGCCACTCAATAAAAGCCTGACTCATCCATGCATTCCCATCAAAATCAATTCCTTTTCTAAATCCATTGTATTGGCTAAGGTAAGAGCTGTCGATAAAATCTCCCAACATTTGCCGTGTATCAAAACCAATCAAACAATTGTTTTTTGCATTGAATTTTTTGTGCAAGGTAAAAGTAAGTAACATATTTTTATTCACCATTGTTGACCTATAATATGGCAATACGGAATTATCTGCTGTACTGATAGAATCTAATAAATTGTAATTGCCAATACCCGTTGCGGCAATTGTAAGATTGGTCCATGTAGAATTATTAATAATCAGTTTGTGCGAAATGCCAACAACACCTGATTTAGATTTTGAGTGAATGTTGAAACTTTCTTCGTTGTAAAGATTTCCTTCTTCATCATCATCTTTAATAAAATCAATTCCGCTTTTACCACCCAAACCAAAAATAGATAGGGTGCCATATTTAAGTGAAGGAAAATTAAGCTTAAAGCTAATATCCTGATATTGGGGAACAGCTGCGCCAGTTCCAATACTGATGCCAAGAGCTTTAAAAACACCCAATGTAGAATAGCGGTAATTGATCAAATAAGACGAATGGCTCTTTTTAGAAATTGGACCTTCAGCACCGAATTCAAAACCATTTAACCCTATTTGTCCAAGAAATTCGTGTTTTTCATTATTACCAGACCGCATTTTTAAATCAAATACACCAGACAATGCATTGCCATATTCTGCAGGAAAAGCAGCGGTCATAAAATCGGAGTTTGATAACACATTGTTATTAAGCATGCCAACAGGACCAGATGTTGCGCCCATACTCCCAAAATGGTTGGGATTGGGGATGTCTATACCTTCTAATTTCCATAACAAACCATTGGGTGAATTTCCTCTGATTACAATTCCATTTTCAGCGTCATTGGCAGTATTAACACCTGCATAATTTGTTGCCATTCGTGCAACATCATTTCTGGCTCCTGCAAAACGTTGTGTTTCTTCTATGCTGAAAGTACGTGAGCTCAGTGTTGTCATTTCATTATTGGTTTGGGTTTTAAGTTTGTTGGCAGTTATCACTACCTCATCAACTTTGTAAACCTGTTCTTCCATTTCTATTTTCAAAACAAGCTCTTTACCAGAAGAAATACTTAAATTGCTTAATGTTATTGGCTGATAACCAAGCATACTTACATCCAAACTAACTCTTCCGAGAGATACATTAGACAATTTAAAATTTCCATCAACATCGGCTGTAACTCCAATTGGAGGATTGGTATTGCTAATAACAATTGTAGCTCCGGGCAATGTAACCTGCGATTGTTTATCAACAACCTGTCCGCGAATTGTTTGAGATAGTTTTTGTGCTTTACTCAAAGTTGGTATTAAAATACAAAGAGAAACCAATAGTATTACATACTTTTTCATAATGTTCTTTTTTATTAACATAATCATTTTTGTTTGTTTTTAAGATTTTTACATTATTGTTATTTAATTATTTCTGATAGTTATGACAATTTAAAAATAATATACCCCTATCACAATTGCATGATTTTAATAATTAAATATGATGCAAAAATGAAAGCTTATTTATAAAGAAAAAAATCGAATTCGCTGAAATGGGAAAAATGAAGGTTGAAATGGAAAGGGTTTTGAAGATATATATTTGCAGAAGCCTGAAGCCAAAAAAAAGATAAAAGTGAAAAGGTGAAAGGAAAAAGATAAAAGCTGGAAGACCGAAGTGGAATGAAGTTAAAAAAATTGCTATCTAATTATTTGTAGTTTTTTTACTTCTTTGGTGTTATGTGTTTTAATCTGAATAAAATAGATGCCTTCTGATAGCTGTCTTGTATCCATATTATAAAAATCAGAGTTCTTAGAAATAGAAGGATGAATTTCTTTTCCTATAGCATCAAAAATTTTTATTTCTATATTGTTGAAAATAGAAGGATCGGTTGTTTTAATACAAGTAGATTCGCTGCAAGGGTTTGGGTAAATGTTTACAATAGAAGAAGTAGATTGATATTTTGAGATAGATTGAGCACTTAGGGTTCCACCTTCGTCTGTGAAATTTTGATAAAATGATTGGTAATAAATATTTGCAATGGTAGCATTATGAACAATTACGGTGTTCTCATCATTTTTTGTATCAGCAGATGCTGACCAGTTGTGAGAGCCGGTAAAAACCATAGGGTCAGAGCCAGGTGCTGAGGGATCTGCTATGAGCATTTTGTTATGATATAGTCCGGAAATATTATCAATAATGAGATTGGTATTCATCACAGGAGTTAACATCGATACTGGTGAATAAGAATTACTTGTAGGGTCTATAATTCCGGCAACATAAACAGAATGATTAATTCTATCAATAATAGAGTCAGCAATGGAAGCAACGGTAAAAGAAAAAATTCCAAAGTACATATCTGTATTGGAGCTACGAATAGTATGTTGGAGTTTTACATTGGTTCCATCAGAAGGGCTGAAATAAACTTCCACAGTAGTTCCACCAACATTAAAACTATGTGGTGTATTATCGATTTTAAATTGTCCGAATTTAGAGTTTGCCGGATTTGGAACCAAACCTGTACTGCCCCACATTTCGTTGAATTCTGTTGTGTAAGCCAGTGCTACTGCCTGATCTTGTAATATAATAACATTATTAGCATCGTTGTTTATTTGAGCTGATGTCCAGTTGGTAGAACCTGTCCAAACAATAGGGTCATTAACATTGACTGAGTTTGCATCTATTATCATAAATTTATTATGCATTATAGTGTAATTAATAGAGGTGGGACTGGCCAATTTATTAATATTTGCATTGAGCAAAGATAAAGAAGGGTTAGAACTGCCTCCATCGTATATCCAGCGGATGGCTATTCCCCTGGAATAGGCATTGTTTATTGCATTAGAAATGCTGGAAATACCAGATTCATTAAAACTATATACTGCAATATCAATAGTATATTTGGCTCTATCAATGTATGCTATAAGTGTATCATCAATTAAATCGTTCAAATAAACAGCATTTGTACCAGTTGAAACACCATTGTTTACTGGACGACTAAAGTAAGTTGTTATTTTTTGGGTTGTAGTGGGAGCAAACAAAGTATTATTGGTTTGCGACCAGGAAAGGAAGGTAAAAGTTAAAAGGCATGCAAAGAGCATAATTTTCCTCATATTATAATTTATAAATTAACATATAAACCTGAGTTCGGGATAACAATACAATATAAATCATTAAACAACAATGACTTTAAACGAATTCTTTAGTGTTATTTTGTGTTTTAGTGCTTT
>DYDE01000070.1 GCA_020718065.1 Marinifilum sp.
AATCTAATTTTTAGAAGCCCTCTTAAATCAGGATTTTTAAAATTAAAAAGGATTTAAAATGTCAATAAATAATAAAACTTTTGATACACTAATTATAGGTGGAGGAATAGCCGGTCAGGAAGCAGCACTTATTCTTGCAGATATGGATTACAAAGTGTTGCTTGTTGAAAAAGAATTATCAATCGGAGGAAAAATGATACAATTAAGTAAAGTATTTCCAACTCTTGACTGTGCAGCTTGTATCACCACACCTAAAATGTCAGAAACTGCCCGACATCCCAATATAACACTACTTTTAAATAGCGAAATAAATAACATTGATAAATCTGAAGGGACATTCAATGTTGAACTTACCAAAAAACCACGTTATATAATTGCAGCAGATTGTACTGGTTGTCAACAATGCGAATTTGTTTGTCCTGAGGTAAGGACAGATGAATACAACAGAGGTTTAGCAGGTAGAAAAGTAGCTTATATTCCATTTACACTTGCCAATCCAAGAATAGCAAATATTGACAGACAGGGTGTTTCAGCTCCTTGTATCAACGAATGTCCTGGAGGAGTAAAACCATATGGATATATCACTCTAGTTCGTAATGGACAATATGAAGAAGCCATGCATTTGCATCTCGAAGATATTCCTATTCCTGGAAGTTTGGGTAGAGCATGCTATGCTCCATGTCAGAAAGAATGTACCCGGGCAAGTTTAGAATCAGCTGTTGATATCAGAAGAATAAAACGTTTTTTGGTAGAAGATTATTATACCAAATATCCCGAACCACCAGAAACAATAATTAAAAATAAAACAAGTAAAAAAGTTGCAGTGATTGGTTCTGGTCCTGCAGGTTTAACTGCTGCTTATCATTTGGCACTTAAAGGACATGAAGTTAAAATATATGAAGCAGCTCCACAATTGGGTGGCATGCTAAAATTAACATTACCAGAATACAGGTTGCCCAAACAAGTAGTTGACAGAGATATAAAAAATATTCTTAGTCTTGGAGTTTCTTATGAAGTGAATAAGAAGATTGAAAATTTAAGCAAATTGAAAGAGGAAGGATATGATACTGTTTTTGTTTCAGTTGGAACGCATGAAACATCAAAGTTAAATACTCCGGGAGCTGACCTGAAAGGAATTGTTTCGTGTCTTGATTTTTTACAGGAAGTAAATATTGGTACGAAACAGGATCTTAGAGGTAAAAAAGTAATGGTAATAGGAGGTGGCAATACTGCTATTGATGCTGCAAGAACTTCACTAAGATTAGGAGCTGAAAAAGTAACTGTGGTTTATAGAAGGAGCAGGAATGAAATGCCATGTTTTGAACCAGAGATTAAAGAAGCAGAAGAAGAAGGTGTTGAAATACTAATACTAAGAAACCCTATCCGTTTTATTGGGGAAAATGGAATAGTTAAACAAGCAGAACTTATAAAAATGGAATTGGGTGATGCAGATAAAAGTGGGAGAAGAACTCCAGTTCCTATTGAAAAATCAGAATATTTATTAGATGTTGACTTTGTTATTGAAGCAATTGGTTTACAACCATCCACTTCAATATTCAGCAATGAACTTTCGCTCAATAAAGGTGGAACAATTAAGGTTGATAAGAAAACTTTTCAAACTGAAATTCCTTATATATTTGCCGGAGGAGATGTTGTAAGTGGAGCTTCCACAATTATTGAAGCGGCAGGACAGGGGAAAAAAGCAGCCTTTTATATTGACAAATTTCTTTGTAATGAAGATCTTTCATCTTTTGAGTTTGGAGATAAGTTACCTGCTATTGACAAGAAAAAAATACTGGATAGAACTGATATAACATATTTGGCTCCATTAAAAAGCAATCACAGAGCTGTGAGTGAAAGAATAAAAGACTTTGCTGATGTAGAAATTACTTTTACAGAGGAAGAAGTAAAACAAAGCACCTTGCGTTGTTTAGATTGCAGTAATTGTAGAGAATGTCATCAGTGTGTTACAGCTTGTCCTTCAAATGCAATCGATTTTTCGCAAAAGAAAGAAATATTAAACATTAATACAAAGTCAGTTGTAATATCTTCGGGTTTTAAATTATTCGAACCTGAAAATAAACCTGAATATGGGTTTACCAAATTTCCAAATGTTGTAGATTCTTTGCAAATGGATAGGTTAATTGCACCTACCAGACCATTCAACAATGTGTTGCGTCCAGGCGATGGAAAAACTCCTGCAAATGTTGCTTATGTTCTTTGCACTGGTTCCAGAGATTCAAGCCTTGAAAACAAGAGAAACTGTTTTTCTGAATGTTCAAACAACCCTATTTGTTCACAAATATGTTGTATGTATTCCATAAAACAGGCACAATTATTAATGGGGGCTTTGCCAACTGCTGATCTAACAATTTATTATATTGATATCCGGGCTTTTGGAAAAGGTTATGAAGAATTCTATCAGCAATCAGCGTCTATGGGTATCAATTTCATAAAAGGTAAAATTGCAAAAATAACTGAGAAAGACGACAATAGCGGTGACCTTATTTTAAGATACGAAGACATTAAAACAGGAACAGTAAAAGAAGCACAGCATGATTTGGTAGTTCTTTCTGTTGGTGTATTGCCCAATAAAGATGTTGCAAAATTCTTTAAATCAGAAAAACTGGTATTGGATGAATACAATTTTGTAAAACAACCAGATGAGTTACTTTGTCCATCTAAAACAAGTATAGAAGGTGTATTTGTTGCCGGAACAGCTTCAGGACCAAAAGATATTCCTGATTCGATATTGTCAGCTGGTTGTGCTGCCTCAGAGGTTGCCAGTTATATAAATAGTTTATAATTAAATATTTTGTTATACAATATAATATCAAAATAAAAAAAGATGAAAGAACGAATAGGTGTATATATATGTCATTGTGGCGGAAATATTTCCGATTATGTGGATGTAAAACAAATCAGTGAATTGGTAAAAGAAGAAAAAGGAGTTATTATTTCAAAAGATGTAATGTTTGCCTGCGCTGATTCAAATCAGGTGGATATGATCAATGACATCAAGGAAAACAAGCTCGATTCAATTGTTGTAGCATCATGTTCACCAAAATTGCATTTACACACATTCCGAAATGTAGCTGAGAGAGCGGGAATCAATCAATATAATTATGTTCAGGTAAACATAAGAGAACAGTGTTCGTGGCCCCACTCCGATAAACCAAAAGAAGCAACAGTTAAAGCCATTGGTCTTATTCGTGCTGGTATAAACCGGGTAGCTTTTTCAGAGTCATTGGAAGATATTGAAATAAAAACACAAAAAGCAGTTATTGTTATTGGTGCAGGTGTAGCAGGTATGAAAGCAGCTATTGAACTTTCACGTACAGGAAACGACGTTTATCTAATAGAAAAAGATTATTTTGTAGGAGGAAGAGTTGCCTCATCCAACAAAGTTTTTATGTCAGATCAAAACGGAAAAGACATTGTTGCTCAATTGTATAAGGAAATAAAAAAACAAAATAATATTACTTTATTTACAGCAACTGAAATTGAAAAAGTAAGTGGAAGCCTAGGTAATTTTAATGTAGATATAAAAATAACAGCCCGTTATATTGCTCAAAATTATGATACAGCGCTTTTACAGGCAGCTATAGAAGAATGTAATATTTTTGTTCCAGATGAATTTAATTACGGTTTTTCTGAACGCAAAGCCATCTATAAAAATTATCCTGAAGCATTGCCTGATGTACCAGTAGTAGATATAAAAGCAATTAAAAAAGATTTGGGTTTTACTGAAAAGTATTCTAAGTGTTTTAACCTCACACAGGAGTCACAATTGTTATCACTTCAGGCTGGTGCAATTATAGTAACTACCGGATTTGATAATTATCAGCCAAAAGAAGGAGAATATGAATATAAGAATATAGCCAATATTATTACCCTTCCCGAATTAAAGCGACTAATAGAATTAAACAATGGCAAATTAATATTTAAGAACAAAGCTATTAATAAAGTTACATTTATTTATTGCGTGGGTAGTTGCCAAACTGAAGGTGAAAACAAATATTGTTCTCGCTTTTGCTGTACAGCAGCCATTCATACTTCGTTGCAATTAAAAGAGAAATACAAAGACATCAAAGCGATGCATTTGTATAGGGAAATAAGAACCTATGGAAAGCAGGAGATTTTATATGAAAAATCCTCAAAACAAGGTGATATTTATATTAAATTTGATGAAGCTACTCCTCCCCTTATTGAACAGAAAGAGAATAATTTACTCGTTAAGGTTAAAGATATTCTTACAAACAATATCGAACTGGAATTAGAAACAGATCTGGTAGTGCTTGTTACCGGAATGATTCCCAGAGCTAATAGTTTGGAAACTGGCAAGAAACTAAAAATACCTACAGGAACAGATCGTTTTTACAACGAAATACATCCTAAACTTAAACCTGTTGAAACAGTTATAAAAGGTGTTTATATTGGTGGTGCTTGCCAGGGACCAAAAAACATAACAGAATCTGTGCAATCATCGCTTTCGGCAGCTGCAAAAGTGAATGCATTAATAAAAAGTGGCTCGATTATGCTAGAACCTATCATTGCAAGAATTAATCATGATAGTTGTTTATGGTGTGGAAAATGTGAAGAAGTATGTGAATACGATGCCCTTAAACAAAGCGAAATAAATGGAAAAATGGTAGCTGTTGTTAATAAAGCCTCTTGTACAGGTTGCGGTATATGTGCCCCTGTTTGCCCATCTGATTCTATTGAATTGATTCAATATACCAACAACGAAATAGAAGCTATGATAAATGGCTTTACCAAAAAAATAGAATTAAAAGAACAGGAAGAGGTTGAAGCTGTGTTGGAAGAAAAAACAGCTATTGGTATGAAAGAATTTCCTGACATCTGGAAAAAGATTGCAGCTTCTATTACTGAAGAAGCCAAAACCATACCCCAAATTTCAAAAGAACTGGGGGTTAAAAATGATGTTATTACCTATAACATTATGACCATGAATAAATACAGCATTGTTGATGCAGAGGGAATTGATGATATGGATGAATACTATTTTTATAAACTTAAAAACTAAACAGGCATGGCAAAAACAAAACTGAATTTTGCAGAGGAATTAAAAAAGTACGGAGCTGAAGATTTTGAAGCCTGTTATAATTGTGGTAATTGTAGTGCGATTTGCAATTTAACCAACAAAGACGACTCATTTCCCCGCGAATTAATTCGTTTTTCTGTTTTGGGATTAAAACAGGAACTAAAAGGCTCCATAAAACCATGGTTATGCTATTATTGTGGGGAATGTTCTACCAAATGCCCACGCCAGGCATTCCCTGGTGAACTAATGATGGCAATCCGACGTTGGCAAATTAGCACTTATGACTGGACTGGTTTATCTGGTATATTGTATAAAAAAACGTTTGCATATATCATTGCTTTTATATTGACAATTGCAATGGTGCTGGGAATTTCGGAATACTTAAACCTGACACATGAAAAAATCATGCATTACGGCCATTTGTTTGAAATGTTTGCTATAGGTGGAGTTTTTACATTTATTTTATTACCCAACATCATACGCATGTGGTATTGGTCAATATATAAGCATAATATCAAATTCAATTTCATGCATTATTTCAAAGCTTTGGGAGAATTATTCACTCACATGTTCACCCAAAAACGAACACTAAGTTGTGAAGACACACAAGAAAATAAAATCTGGTGGTTCGAACATATGATATTGGTTCTTGGATATCTGGCTTTGCTTTTCACAACTGTTTTTCTCGATTGGTTTGGTAGTAAAAATATGATTGTTGTGTATTTCGGTTATATAGTAAGCGCAGTTGTTTTTATTGTTACATTCGATTTTGTCATCCGTCGCATTAGAAAAAGCAGTGAAAAAACAACTTTCACACATCCCTCGGATTGGTTCTTTGTGATTTGGTTGTTTTTAATGGGTATTTCTGCTTTTGTTGTCCGTCTTTTTATTGATTTGAATTTACTAGAGAATTCATTTTTTATATATTATTTTCATCTAATTGTGTTGGTACAGTGGGCAATAATTATCGTTCCTTTCGGAAAATGGTCACATTTCCTATATAGAAGTTTTGCAATGTATTTTGATAAGATTTTAAAGATAAAGTAAAGCACTATGGAAGAAATCCATTGTGGTTTATTTAAAATGCTAAGTTCTAATCTACACAGCAAAATTCAAATAAAAAACATATTTAGGGTCAACAAGAAAACACCAATAATTTCGTTATTCTTGTTTTGAAAACAGTTGTTTACTCAAGTAAACTCCTTGATTTAAAAAACTGCGAAAGCCTCATTCTTGACGTTTTCTTATCTGACACTGAGTTTTCTTACAAACACTATTTATACTTTTTAAGCTTTTATTATTTGAGCTTTTTCTCAAACTCATCTGTTTCAATAATAGTGAAAACAGTTTTGCCGTTGGGAGTTGATTGAGGAGTTTGACATGCAAACAAACAATCTATTAAAGAATTCATTTCTTCTGATTGCAATTGTTTACCTTGTTTTATTGAAGTATTTTTAGCCATAGCAAAAGCAATACGGTTTCTTTTCTCCGAAATATCTTTTGGCAGGTCTTGTTTATAATTGCTAATAATATTCTCTATAGCGTGGTGCAAATTTTCATTCACCAGATCAGTGGGAACTCCGTTAACAACAAAAGTATCCGCTCCAAATTCATTGATATCGAAACCAAAACTATTGAGCAAAGCAGCTATTTCTTTTAAAATAATAGAATCGCTAGGAGATAGTTGAACTGTTTGAGGAAATAGGAGCTGTTGACAAAAAGACTTACTATTTTCAAACATTTTAAGATATTTTTCATATAAAATTCTTTCAGAAGCCCTTTGTTGATTAATAACCAATAATCCTGACTTAATTTGTGTAAGAATATAAGTGCATTTTAGTTGAAACACAGCTTGCTTATCACCACATTTTGAATCATTATCCCAATCGGCGCTAAAAGTTTTTTGAATTATTGTATTATCAGGAACAATACTATTAATTTTTTCTTTATTAATATCCTTTTCAGTATATATTTTTTCCCAGTTTTCTTTGTTGGTTTTGTTTAAAAAATTAGTATTTTTTGAAGGAGCTTTATTTTCTGTCTTAAATGGATTATAATCTGGATTAATACTTATTTTGGGTGGTATAACTGTTTCTCCTTTTTTTAATGGCTGAATATTTATGATACTTTGCTCTACTTCAAAATCGAGACTCGGAGTAAGACTGTGCTTACCTATTGCATGTTTAACAGCCGACTTTAATAAAGGATAAATGATTTTTTCTTCCTGAAACTTTATTTCAGTCTTGGTTGGATGAATATTAACATCAATTGTTTTAGGATCAATTTGGAAATAAATAAAATAAGAAGGATAAGACTTTGACGGAAGCAATTCTTCGTAAGCATTTTCAACTGCATGACTCAAATAGGGATGTTTAAAGAACCTATTGTTAACAAAAAGGTATTGCTCACCCCTTGTTTTTTTAGCAAATTCGGGTTTACCGACAAATCCACTTATTGAAATGATTCCCGTTTGTTGTTCCAAAGGAACAATTCTTTGATTGTAATTGATACCAAAAACAGAAATGATTCGCTGTCTCAAAGAACTTGCTGGCAAAGTATAAACATCAGCATTATTATTGAACATCGAAAAGCTTATATCGGGATATACCAATGCTACTCTAAGAAACTCTTCAATTATATGATTTGTTTCCACGGCATTGGATTTTAGAAAGTTTCGACGAGCAGGAACATTATAAAACAAGTTCTTTATAACAAATGTTGTTCCAGCAGGGCAATTACAAACTTGCTGGTCTTTTATCTGAGAACCTTCAATTAATATTAAAGTTCCAGTTTGTTCGTTCTTTTTCTTAGATTTAAGTTCAACCTGAGCTATAGCAGCAATTGAAGCAAGAGCTTCGCCACGAAATCCTAAGGTTTTAATTGAAAATAAGTCACTTGCTTCTTTTATTTTAGAAGTTGCATGACGCTCAAAACACATACGAGCATCCGTTTCGGACATTCCACTACCATTATCAATAACCTGGATGAGTGTTTTACCGGCATCTTTTATAAAAAGTTTTATTTCAGTAGCACCCGAATCGACAGCATTTTCCATCAATTCCTTAACTGCAGACGCAGGTCTTTGAATAACTTCTCCTGCTGCTATTTGATTTGCAACATAATCGGGTAACAGCTGAATTACATCAGGCATTCTCTTTTAGCTATTTAATGATTATTATAAAAAATAATTGCAAATTTAATCATTAATAACATAAGGTTATCCCAACATTTAAGTCGCTTCTTAATAAACTTGTTTTCTTGCTTAATTCTGTGGGTACACCATTAACTTCCATTTCTTTAATTTTGCCCCACAATGCCGATAGAGAACAATTTAATGCAACATTTTTAAATATATAATAATCTAATCCAACCTGACCAACCAAACCTGAAGTTGTTGTTTCAATTTTATTGGGTTTACTAAATAAAATTGCATCATCTATATAATGAATACGCTCAAAAGACAATGCAGCTTTAAAAAAAGTATTGCTATTGCTTAACAATGATCTGTAGTTTAAACTTGGACCATATCTTTTTATATTAATATCATTGAGAATACTACCTTCATCTTTTAAATATTTATGTTCATCATCTTTGTAAATTCTAAAATAATCAATTGAGTTTTTAGAACTATAATTGGCATAATTGAAACCTATACCATAATCATTTGAAAGAAAGAAAATAAATTCAGTAGCATAATTGTATGCAAAACGCATTCCTTTAATATAGTTTTTAAGTTCTTTGGGCATTTCCTGAGGAATTTCACCAAAGTAATAACCAAAACCACCGCTGGCATTAAAATTTATTTTAGAATAGTATGCTTTTTTAATAAATAATATTGGAGATGTATATGCAATATTAATAGTGTCAACATAAATTAATTGCTTGTAGGAGATCTTTTCGGAATTATAATATTTATTTTTAGCATTTGCAAACTCCTTTATTGATTTTTTCAGCATTTCACGAATATATTTCTCGTGCAATTTGGTTACATCAGAATAAGTATAATTTACACTTTGAGCTGTTTCGTATATTTTGGTATAATAATTATTACTTTCTGTGTAGAATTCCATTTTTATCTCTGTTTTTCCATTATCGCGATTTGCATCGGCCATTTCAGAAATATTGAAATAAGTTATTTTAATCAAGACAGGTGTTTTTTCTTTCTTAACTGGGAGTAATTCATCAAAATATTTTTTTAATGAAAGGTATAAATTGGTATCTAATTTAGCAGGATATTTACTATCAAATAAACCATCTTTTATATATCCGATATTTGTGGTATCAGGTCGACAATCAACAACAGCTTTAATATAAAAATCAGAATTATTTAATTTGATGGAGTCTTTTTGTAAAGTAATTACATGATAGTAAACAGGATAAATTGTTTGTGCACAAGAAATATTTATACTTAAATATGTTATTGAAATTAAAATTATTAAAACGAGTTTTCTCATAGGTTGAATTATTTTTTTCATTGTGTTTAAATTAAAATTTAAATTAAATGTTTTTAATTAATTTTTTAAACGGAAAAATTTAAAAAATATTGTAAAAGAATTAAAGAACATTTACTTCAGGTTCTATATTAACATTAAATTTCTTATAAACTGAATCTTTTATTTTCCATGCTAAATCTGCTATATCTTTACCTTTTGCATTACCATAATTCACTATAACCAATGCTTGTTTATCATGAACACCACACTCTCCCACCCTTATGCCTTTCCATCCACAAGCTTCTATTAAATAAGCTGCTGCTAATTTATACTCACTTTCCGACAATTTATAACCGATAATATTTGGATGTTTTACTTTAAGTTCTTCGAAAAATGCAGAAGAAACTGTAGGATTTTTAAAGAAGCTTCCGGCATTACCCAAAAGATGTGTATCAGGTAATTTTCTTCTTCTTATAGCACCAATTGCTTTACTTATTGCTTTAATATTAGGAGTAATAACATCCATTGCTTTTAATTCATCTTTAATTGCGTCATATTTTATATTAAATACTGGTTTTTTGTTAAGTTTGAAAACAACAGAATGAATAATATATTGGTTTTTAAGTTCATTTTTAAAAATACTATTTCTATAACCAAAATTACACATTTTATTTTGAAACACTTTTAATTCTCCAGAATTAATATTAACTGCTTCCAGTTCGTATATTACATCTTTTACTTCCACACCATAAGCACCAATATTTTGCACTGGACAACTGCCAATATTACCAGGTATCAACGCAAGGTTTTCTATACCAGCCCAAGCTTTATCAACGCAATAATCAACAAATGACTCCCATACTTCACCAGAATAAGCTTTTATAAAAATATATTCATTATCTTCATTAATAATATCAATACCTTTTGTATTAATTTTCAAAACTATGCCTTCAAAATTTTTAGTAAAAAGTATATTGCTTCCACCACCTAAAATAAGTAAGGGTAAATTGTAAAAATCTTTTTTATAATTAGCTAAAAAAACGAGCATTTCATCAAGTGATGAAATTTCGATGAAAATATCTGCTTTAACATCAATACCAAAAGTATTAAACTCTTTAAGAGAAATGTTTTTTTTAAGCTCCATTAAATTTTTTTTCAAAATTAATTTAAAACTATGATTATTTCCTATTTTTAGATTATTATTTTAGAAAAAACAATATCTTCGCAATTGGTATCAATACAATACGAATTGAGAAAAGCAATAATTTCAGTAATTAATGATTTAGTTACCGATCAGCGAGTAAACAGAACAGCTTCTACTCTTGTTGAAATGGGATTTGATGTTTTAATGGTAGGCAGAAAACTAAAGAACAGTTTACCTATATCTGAAAGATCTTATGAATCAAAAAGAATGATATTGCTTTTCAAAAAGGGACCTTTGTTTTATGCTGAATATAATTTCAGATTGTTTCTTTTGCTTCTCTTTCGCAAATCAAATTTACTTGTCTCAAACGATTTGGATACATTGCTTCCAAATTATTTAATACATAAAATTAAAAAAACACCATTGGTTTATGATAGCCATGAGTATTTTACCGGTGTGCCTGAACTGGAAAAAAGGAAAATAGTAAAAAAGATATGGCTAAGTATTGAAAAACGCATATTCCCAAAGCTTAAAGTAATTATAACTGTTAATAATTCTATTGCAGAATTGTATAACAAAGAATATAACAAGCAACTAATAGTTGTAAGAAACATACCCAAAACAAAGAAAATTGAAAATATTAAAACAAAAAATGAATTGGGTTTGACTGAAGATAGAAATATTATTATACTACAAGGAGCTGGTATAAACATCGACAGGGGATCAGAAGAAGCTGTAATGGCAATGGAGTATGTAAATAATGCTGTTTTATATATTATTGGTGGCGGTGATGTTTTACCTACTTTGAAAGTAATGGTCGATAAGTCAAATCTTATTGAAAAAGTAAAGTTTATTCCAAAACAAACTCCCGAAATGCTTTATAATTATACTTATCATGCTGATTTAGGATTAACTTTTGATAAGGATACAAATATTAATTATCGTTATAGTTTACCTAATAAACTTTTTGATTATATTCATTCTGGCACACCAATACTGGCATCAAAATTAATTGAAATTCAAAAAATAATAGAATACTATAACATAGGAGAAACGATTGATAATCATTCTCCTATTCATATTTCCGAAAAGATAAATGAAATATTTAACAATCGAGATAAGTTGGAATTATGGAAAAAAAATCTTATTATTGCACAACAGGAACTATGCTGGGAAAAAGAAAAAAATGTGTTGCTAAAAGCCTATGAGCCCTATATCTAAAGAAAAAAAAACAATACATGTTATTTCATTTGATATCCCCTATCCCCCAAACTATGGAGGAGTAATTGATGTTTACTTTAAATTAAAAGCTTTTAAAGAAGCTGGTATAAAAGTTCACTTACATTGCTTTGAATACAGCAGAAATAAATCTGCAAAACTTAATGATTACTGTGAAAGTGTTACATATTATAAACGTAATATATACAAAACAAATCTTTTTGGAAAAACACCATATATTGTAGCCAGTCGTTCAACAGAAGATCTGATAAATAATTTATTAAAGGATGATTATCCCATATTATTTGAAGGATTACACTCTTGTTATCATTTGCCTGATAAACGTTTAAAAAAACGCAGAAAAATTGTGCGTATGCATAATATTGAACATAACTATTATAATAGTCTTGCAAGTGTCGAAAAAAGGTTATTTAAGAAATATTACTTTCTTAATGAAGCTGCAAAACTAAAACGATATGAAAATGTACTTGATCATGCCAATGCTGTTGCTGCAATATCTTTAAATGATAAATTATATTTATCTGAAAAATATAAACATGTGGTCGTTATTTCTGCATTTCATCCATATGAAACCGTTCAGATAAAAGAAGGATGTGGAAAATATGCTTTGTACCATGGGACATTAACCGTTGGGGAAAACAATCAGGCTGCTTTGTATCTTGTAAACAATGTTTTTAATAATCTGAATATACCATTAATAATTGCAGGAAATAATGCTTCCTTAGAGTTAAGACAAGCAATTATGAAAAACCGAAATATTAAACTTCGCAATAAAGTTAACAATCGTAAAATTGAAGAATTAATTGAGAATGCTCATATAAATATATTGCCAACTTTTCAGGCAACAGGTATAAAACTTAAACTTTTGGCTGCTTTATTTAAAGGAAGACATTGTTTGGTAAATACCCCTATGATTGAAAATACAGGATTAGAAGGATTGTGTATTGTAAAAAACTCAGCAGAAGAGTTAAAATCAGAAATTAAAAAGATATGTTCAATACCCTTTAATAAAGAAAATATAGTTGAAAGAGAAAAGATATTACTAACTAATGGTTTTACAAATAAACATAATATAAATCAACTTATAGAACTGCTATTTTCATAGTTAACAGTTAATTTGTCGTCACAAATTTTGCCATTTTCGCATTTTATTGTTCTTGCCGGGAAGTTTTTAAATAAAGAATAGTCATGGGTAGCCATAATTATAGCTCTACCTGTTTTACTAATATCGATTAGTAGTTGCATAATTCCTTCAGAACTTTCGGGATCAAGATTTCCTGTAGGTTCATCTGCTAAAATAAGTTCAGGATCATTAAGTAATGCTCTGGCAATAACAACTCTTTGTTGCTCGCCACCAGATAATTGATGAGGCAATTTAAAACCTTTGGTATCGAGACCAACTTTTTCGAGAACCTCCTCTACCCTTCTTTGCATAGAAACTTTATCGGTCCATCCGGTTGCTTTTAAAACAAATAAAAGGTTATCATTAATACTTCTGTCAATTAATAATTGAAAATCCTGAAAAACAATCCCAATCTTTCTTCTTAAAAAAGGGATTTCTTTATTTTTAATGTCCTTTAAGTTGAAACCAACAACATTTGCACTACCATCTATCAAAGGCAAATCGGCATAAAGGACTTTTAATAAACTACTTTTGCCGGTACCTGTTTTACCAATAAGGTAAACAAACTCTCCTTTATCAACACCAAGAGTTACACTTGATAATACCAATATATGATGCTGAAAAACAGATACATTTTCAAGTTCGATTATTCTGGATGTTGACATAATTGACATTAATTTTTATTGTAAAAGCAAAAATACAAATATTAAAGATTTATAAATTAAAAAATAACAGTAATTAATTTTGAAACTGTTTCAAGAAATGGGTTCTTCTTTTTTATTAAAAATAAATAAACTGTTAAGAAATAATTCGTTTCAGTAAAGAAATGATTTCCGACAGTCAAGAAATGATCGCAGTCAGTTAAGAAATGATCGCTGTCAATCAAGAAATTATTGCAGTCAGTTAAGAAATGATTTCAGTCAGTTAAGAAATGATCGCAGTCAGTCAAGAAATGATCTCCGTCACTTAAGAAATGATCTCCGTCACTTAAGAAATAATCTCCGACACTTAAGAAATGATCTCTGACAGTTAAGAAATGATCCCCGACACTTAAGAAATAATCCCCGACAGTCAAGAAATGATCTCCGACACTTAAGAAATGATCTCCGTCACTTAAGAAATGATCTCCGTCACTTAAGAAATAATCTCCGACACTTAAGAAATGATCTCTGACAGTTAAGAAATGATCCCCGACACTTAAGAAATAATCCCCGACAGTCAAGAAATGATCTCCGACACTTAAGAAATGATCTCCGTCACTTAAGAAATGATCTCCGTCACTTAAGAAATAATCTCCGTCAGTCAAGAAATGATCGCAGTCAGTCAAGAAATGATTGCGGTCAGTCAAGAAATGATTGCGGTCAGTCAAGAAATTATTCGTATCCTTTAAACAATCATATTTATAACTGAATCAATAATTTATGTTGATCAAACAATTGAAATAGGCAAATATTAAAATAAAAAAACCTCTCAAAAAATTGAGAGGTTCTTTTAAATAAATAATTAAGAATAATTATTGAACTATAACTTTTATAGTACTCACATTATTATCAAAAGTATAAACTACAAAGTAAATACCTTGAGGAAGACCTTTGCTATTGAACATAACCTTATGAGTTCCAGCATTGGTGATTTGATTGTTTAATATAGGAGCAACTTCTTTACCAAAAGAATTGTAAACTTTTAAAGTAACAGCAGATGTTTTTTCTACTTTATAAGTTATTGTAGAAATTCCACTAAATGGGTTAGGATAACAATTAATTTCTGCTTTGTTAATTATAGGAGTTTCTTTAACAACATCAGGCATTTGAGCTGGGAAAACAATATAATCAGTCCAAGCACAATCGCTTCCACTATTAACACTACCATCTTTCATATATTCCCATTTAAAAGTGTGAGTTCCTAAAGTAACAGGATAAGCACTTCTTGACCAAGCAATATCACCAGACCATTGGTCAATCATAGTGCCATCAATATAGAACTTTAAATAATCATAAGTGGCTTCAGAAGAAACTTTTTTATAGAAAGAAATAGAATCATTTGCACATCTAGCATAAGTCACTGAAATACTTGTTGAACCACTATGAGTTATTAGACCAGATTTTGCACAATATACTTGTTCGTATGGAGCAACATTGGTAATTGTCCATGGTGTACTAGGAGTATCTTGCACCCAAGGAAATTTAGTAAATGTATTTGTTTCCCAATCTTCAACATTTAAGCCAACTTTAGCAATAAAAGTTCTTTGAGCAGTATAATTACCAGAATTTCCAGTAACAGAATAATTTAAATCTATTGAAGAGCCCAGAGGAGTGGAATTACTAACAGTAACATGATGAGTAGCTTGTTTTGTTTGACCAGAAGTCATGGTTGTTAAATTAGCAGTAGGAACAGTAACAGTAACATAAGAGTTAGTTGTAGAAAGAGTTCCAGTAACATTAGTTACATCCCAATCACCAGGGTTAGAAACAGAAAAAATAACATCAGCAGATTCGTTAGGATCTAATTTTCCATTATTATTTCCACCAGGTAATGGATCAGAAATAGTATAACTTAAAATAGATAATGCAGGAGCATGTGCTTCAATAACAAAATTAGAAATATACGTTCTTTTTGTATTATCAGTAGCAGTAACAACGAAAGTAACTAAAGTACCGTCAGGAATATTGTTTGCAACAGTATATGCATAAGCATCAGTTCTTGAAACAATAGCACCAGCAGCAATATTTCCATAAGATTCAGTATTGTCTGTAATAGTAATAAAAGGACATGTAGTGCTTAAAACAACAGTTGTATTTGTGGCAGTTTGATCTCCAATATTTTTAACAGCTAAAGTCAGAGTATTATTTTCAGCATAATCCATTTGATGGTTATTGTTACCAGTAGGATCATTAAGTGTATAAGCATTGTAGTTAACAAAAGGTTGTCCTGGAGGAGGTCCAGTAGTATAAGGAGAAACATAAGTTAATTGTTTTCCAGATCTGTTGTCAGACCAGCAAGGATAAACTTTACCAGCACGTGCAGTAATTCCCAAATAGTCACCCATATATCCACCTGCTAAGCCAGGTATTGCACCTGGTGTGAAAGCAACATCGCTAACTTTGAAATTATCCCATGTAGCACCACCATCTACAGAGTTTGCAACCCAAGTTTCAGCTTGTGTAGCAGAACAATTACGATCATCATAAAAAACAACGCTAAGGGCTCCAGAAACTGGATCGCAAGTAATCCAAGGATTGGCAACTTTTTTACCATTTCCTAAGGCATCATTTGTAACTCTGGTAGGGGTGGACCAATTAGCACCTTCATTAGTTGATTTTACCAAATAAACATCAATATCAGAACCAGTATTAACACCAGGAACTCCATTATTAGGCCAAATCATATAAATAGTTCCATTATACGCACCACCACTTATATCACAACAAGAAGATGGAAATGAATTAGTTCTCATATTGTGAAAAAGAGCACCTGTAGATCTGATACCTCTACAGCCAGTTAAAAATTTTACAGCAGGAGCATAAGTTGTACCTCCATTGGTAGATTTTGCAAAAGCATAAGTTCCTTCAACTGAAGGCCAACTTTCATAAACTGCCCAGAAAACATAAACCTGACCAGCGGGACCAGTACAAATATTAACGCCTTGGTTGTGGCTACCAGCAGTAAATGCAGAATTGATATTTAATTGAGTTGACCAGTTTAATCCGCCATTTGTTGTTCTTGAAATTTCGATTGGACTACCAGAGAGACCAAAGTTAGTCCAAGCATTATATGCATTATTCACGTAAGGACTAGTTGCACTAACATCAATCCACATATGATTTTTGTCTAACATTTGTGAACCAGCAACTCCAGAAACAACTGGAGTCCAAGTAGTACCTTGATTGGTTGACCATGATACAGATTGTCCACCAGCTCCAATACTATTAATAAAACCGATTAAATACCTTCCATTTCTGTCAATTCCAGTAGTTGGGTCGCCTTGGTTAGTTCCACCAGCTCCATTAATTGTTCCACCCCAAAGTGTACCACCATCAGTAGAATACAAAAAATTAGCTCCATAAAGAGAACCAACAGGGTTTTGGGTTGAATTATTTGAATTCATAATTTTATCATTATTCATAGGGTCAACTACAATTGAATTTTCACTTTGAGTAGAGTTTACAGTTGTAGTAGGAACGTCAGTAGATTCTCTTGTCATTACATAGGGTGAATAAATTTCATTTCCAGTGTATGTAGTAACATTAAAAGGAGTTTCTGGCGCAACAGGTACAAGACCCAATTCAGCAAGTCGTCCCCAATAACCCATATTATCAATACGGGTATCAATAATATATTTACTTGGTGGCGTCCAGTTTTTTAAAGCTTCGGATTCTAATTCGTTCTCCTGAGCAAAACTAGGCACAATGCCCATAACAACTAATGCTATGGATAAAATAAGTGTTTTAATTTTTTTCATGTATAATATAATTTAGTTTAAAATTTAATTTTGTAAATATACAATTTGTTTTAATAATAATAATAGAAATCAAGAAATAAAAACCTCTAATAGCATTGATTCTTTAATTGGTATAAAGGATAAATTTTTAATTTCGGCAGGTATAAGAATAGTCTCTCCTTTTGTAATTAAAATACTGTCATTCAGATATGAAATTTTAATTTCTCCTTCCATACACATGTATATTATAAAAGTATCTAAATTAAAATATTCTTTATGAATGGGTTTATTAAAATGCAATATATTCGTAGTAAAATAAGGACATTTAGCAAGTGCAGCAGTTTCATTTATTTTGTTTTCATATTCAGATTTATAGTTTGAATGAAAACTAAAATCTAAAGAATCCAGGGCTAATTGTGTATGTAGTTCTCTGGGTTTACCTTTATCATCAGTTCTATCCCAATCATAAACCCTATAGGTGATATCAGATGATTGTTGAATTTCAGCTAATAAAATACCGGGGCCAATTGCATGAATTCTTCCAGCAGGAATAAAAAAAACATCACCTGCTTTTACTTCTTCAAAATTTAAAATTGATTTTAGTGTTTTTTCATTTAAATTACGCTGATATAATTCAGGATCAACTTTACAATTAAAACCACTAATTAATTTTGATTTTTTATCAGCCTGAATAACGTACCACATTTCAGTTTTGCCAAATGTATTATGTCTTTTTAAAGCCATTTCATCATCAGGATGCACCTGAACTGATAAAAAATCATTGGCGTCAATAAATTTGATGAGTAAAGGAAATTCATTACCAAATTTTTCATAAACTTTGTCCCCCACCAAATCGCCCATATAAACTTCAATAAGGTCATTTAAATCATTCCCTTCTAAAAATCCATTTGAAACAATTGAAACGTTATCATGAACACCAGAAATTTCCCAAGATTCACCACAATTTGCAAGCGGTGAAAAATCTTTTTTCAAGATAGTATTTATTTTTTGCCCACCCCATATTTTATCCTTAAAAATGGGTTTAAACTTTAATGGATATAAACTATTCATTATAATTATATTTATTTTATTTTAATAACTAAAAGAATTAAATCTCCTTTACCTGAGTTGATCCAACCTCTTTCAAGGTTTGCTTCAACCTGAATGCAAGTATTCTCAGTTAAGACATATCGATTATCACCAACTTCAAGGATACCTTTTCCACATACAATAAAAAAAACAACATCAGTAGGGTTTTTATGTCTATCAAGGATTGCACCTTCTTTTATAATTAAATGAATAATTTCAATATCATTTCTATTGCATAGCTTACGAGCTTCAAATTCAATAGGAACTTTAGGTGCATTTTTATATTCAACAATTTCCATATTATTTGTTTTTCAACAAAAATATAAAAAATAGATTAATTTCAATTTTATTTATAATTTTGAAATATTTAATAGTAATCGGATTTAAATGAAAATCATTGGCATAACCGGCACTCTTGGGGCTGGTAAAGGTACTATTGTTAATTATCTTATAAAAAATAAAGGCTTTGTTCATTATTCAGTTAGAGCTTATCTTTCAGAAGAAATAGCAAACAGAAATATGATTGTTAATCGCGATTCTATGGTACTAGTTGCAAACGAATTAAGAGCGAAACA
>DYDE01000071.1 GCA_020718065.1 Marinifilum sp.
GAACTCTCCGTACAAAAATATAAAATATACAGCGAATTAAAAAAGACAGATAAAGCATTTAATGAATTACAAAAGCTTATTGATAAATACCCCAATGAAGCCAAATATTATGGGATGAAAGCAGATTATTATATGCAATTAAACAAACCAGACGAAGCTTTTGAAGTTTATAACACAGTATTAAAAATAGAACCGGATAATGCCTTAATAAGATTATCTTTATCTAATTATTACTTACTAAAAGGAGATAGCGCTCAATCTATAGAAAACCTGAAAATGGCTTTTGAAAATCAATCTCTTGATATTGATACTAAAGTAAAAATCCTGTTTAATTACTATATTGCAACCGATAAGCAAACCAATTTAAAAAAGGAAGCTTTCGATTTAGCTAAAATTCTAACATCAGCTCATCCCGAAGATCCTAAATCTCATTCAATATATGCTGATTTCCTTTTTAGAGAAAATAAGTTTTCAGAAGCCAAAGATGAATACCTAAAAGTATTATTGCTCGATAGTTCCAAATATGTAATATGGGAACAAACTCTTTTTTGCTACTCCGAACTAAGAGACTATAATGCTATGCAAGACATCAGCAAGCGTGGGTTAGAACTATTTACAGTTCAGCCATTGCTTTACCTAATGAATGGAATGGCCAATTATCAGTTATATAAATATAATGATGCAACTATTGCACTTAAACAAGGTATTTATTATGTGGTCAGTAATAACTTGTTAAAATCGCAATTCTATAGTATTCTTGGCGATTCCTATTACAAACTAAACAAAATGGATTCTTCAGATTTGGCATACGACAATGCATTAGTGGCAGATCCAAACAACATTGATGTGCTTAACAATTATAGCTATTACTTGTCTTTAAGAAATGAGTATCTCGATAAAGCCGAAAATATGGCACAAAGAGTCAATATCCTAAAACCAAACAACTCTTCCTTTTTGGATACTTACGCCTGGGTTCTATACAAAAAAGGCAAATTTGAAGAAGCAAAAATTAAAATTGATGAGGCACTAAAAATAAGCGGAAATACCAACGCAGTAATTCTAGAACATAAAGGAGACATTGAATACAAACTTGGCAACAAAGAAGAAGCATTAAAATATTGGGAAAAAGCCAAAAGTGTTGGAAAAGGCTCCGAATTTCTTGATAAAAAAATCAGTGATCACAATCTATATGAATGAAATGAAGAAACTCAACTTATTAAACATCTACCTTCTATTAATAACTATCCTTTTTTCTATTTCTTGTATAAATCAGCGCAAAATACTGAAAAAACCAATCAAAGAGCAAGGTGCTGCTTATCTATTTGAACAATTAAAGAAAAGTGAATTAAAATACAATTTATTCTCTGCTAAAATTAGCGTTACTGCTATTGAAAACAAAACCTCAAATTCTTTTTTTGGAACCATCCGTTTGAAAAGAGATACCGTATTATGGATATCCATTTCACCAGCCGTTGGCATCGAAATGTTAAGAGTATTGATTACTCCCGATTCCATGAAGATTGTTAACAGAATAAACCAAACTTATCTTTCAGAAAAATTCGATTATGTGAATACATTACTTGATACCGATCTGGATTTTGATGTATTGCAGTCTTTTATTATTGGCAACGATTTATCTTACTATGAAAATGATAAGTTTAAAGCCAGTATCGACAATAAAAAGTACATGTTAAGCACAGTTGGCAGAGGAAAAATAAAAAAATTCGTAAAACAAAACGAAAACCTGAAAGTAATGCTTCAGAAAATCTGGATCAATCCCGAAAGTTTTAAAATTGTTAAAATATCTATCAATGAACTAGATGATAAAAGAAAAATAGAAGCTAAATATTCTCTGTTTTCTGAGATAAATAACCAAAAATTTGCTCATCATGTAGAGTATGAAATGTTGGCTGACAAAAAAATGTATATGCAAATAGATTATACCAAAGTTCAGATTGATAAACCTTTTGAAATACCCTTCACTATTCCTGAAAAATACAAAAAAATGCAATAAAGTTTTTCTTTTAAAAGGAAAAGATTTTATATACTATGACAATTCAAAACACAAACATTATTAGAAGTCTATTAAATAGAAATAACTCTAGGATAATCATAGCTGTATTTTTCTTTTTTATTTTCAATATTGGCTATTCTCAGACCAACAAAGAAAAACTTCAGAAAGACAAACAAAAACTAGAACAAGAAATTTCATATACAAACAAACTACTCAACGAAACCAAAAAAGACACCAAGTTTTCGTTAAGTCAGTTAATAATTTTAAATACTAAAATCACCCAAAGACAAGAGTTAATTAGTTTAATCAATTACGAAATAGATAGCATCAATGTATTAATAAAACAAAAGAGCGACAGTATTGCAGTTTTAAATGCTACACTTAAAACATTAAAGGACAACTATGCAAAAATGATTTGCTTTGCCTATAAAAACAGGAGTTCATACGATAGAATGATGTTCATATTTTCGGCTTCTGATTTTAATCAGGCCTATCTTCGATTATTATACTTACAGCAATATTCAGAATTCAGAAAAAAACAAGCAGAAAAAATAACCCAAACCCAACAACAAATAAATCTTAAACTTAGCAACCTCGAGCTTAAAAAAGCTGAAATGAAGGTATTGCTTAAAGCCCAGGAAAAAGAGAAAAAATCATTATCAGTTGAGATAGCCGAGAAAAACAATAAAATCAAAGAGCTTAAAGTAAAAGAAAAAGAACTGGTCAATACTATTAAAGAAAAAGAAAAAGCAGCAAAAAAAATGCAGTCGATGATTGAAGCTTTAATTGCTGAAGAAATAAAAAAATCTACAAATAAATCAGGAAAGGTAAAATCAAATACCGGCATGCCATTAACCCCGACAGAAATGAAACTTTCTGCCGATTTTTCAGAAAACAAAGGAAAGCTACCATGGCCAACAGATAATGGAGTTATTACAACTACATTTGGTGAACATCCTCACCCTATATTCTCAGAAGTTAAAGTAAAAAATAATGGTATTGATATATCAACAAACACTGGAGCAAATGCACGAGCAATTTTTAATGGAGTTGTAAAAGGGATTATTTCAATTCCAGGCTCAAATAATAAAGCAATAATTATCAGGCATGGTGATTATTTAAGTGTGTATAACAATATATCAAGTGTGTATGTAAAAGTAGGTGAAACTGTAAAAACCAAACAAAATATTGGGTTGATAGATACCGATGGATCGAAAACTGAATTAGAATTACAGATTTGGTATGGTACAACTTTACAAAATCCTGCGGACTGGATTACAAAATAATGCCTGTTATCTTAAACTGGTATTTACCCGAAAAGAAAAGAAAACACCTCTTCAATCTTATTGACAAGAACCACTTCAATTGAGTAATTCTTTTGTTTTACACTTTTATTATTATATTTAGAGATAATGATTTTCTCAAACCCTAATTTTTCCGCTTCAGAAATTCTTTGTTCTATACGATTAACAGGGCGAATTTCACCAGACAACCCAACTTCTGCAGCAAAACATATTTTTTCAGCAATAGGTATATCCTCATTTGATGATAGTATGGCACAAACAACTCCCAAATCAAGAGCAGGATCATCCACCTTTATACCTCCGGTAAGATTTAAAAAAACATCTTTTGCACCTAATCTAAACCCACATCTTTTTTCTAAAACTGCAAGTAACATGTTCAATCTACGTGTATCAAACCCAGTCGAAGATCGCTGTGGTGTTCCATAAGCAGCAGTACTAACCAATGCCTGCGTTTCAATTAATATTGGTCGCATCCCTTCAATAGTAGCAGAAATACTAACACCACTAAATTGTTCATCTTTATGTGAAATCAGTATTTCAGAAGGATTTGAAACTTCCCGTAACCCATTATTTTGCATTTCAAATATACCAAGTTCAGATGCAGAACCAAACCTGTTTTTGCTTGATCTGAGTATGCGGTAATCATAATTACGCTCACCTTCAAATTGGAGAACAGTATCAACCATATGTTCCAATATCTTTGGACCAGCTAAAGTTCCATCTTTTGTAATATGTCCTATTAAGAAAACTGGTGTGGAAGTTTGTTTTGCAAAACGCTGCAATTCCGATGTACATTCCCTAATTTGCGAAACACTACCAGCAGAAGATTCTATAACAGATGTAGTAAGAGTTTGGATTGAGTCAATAATTAATACCTGAGGATCTATTTCATTAATTTGAGCAAAAATATTTTGTGTTGAAGTTTCAGTAAAAACATAACAATTATTATTTGAGCTTCCTATTCTTTCTGCACGCATTTTTAATTGTTGTTCGCTCTCTTCTCCTGAAATATATAGAACTTTAAGGTCCTTTAAATTCAATGCTATTTGCAACATTAATGTAGATTTTCCGATTCCAGGTTCGCCACCTATCAATACAAGCGATCCAGGAACAATTCCTCCACCAAGTACCCTGTTTAATTCATTGTTGTTTGAATCAATACGAATCTCATCAGACAAGCTAATTTCTGAAATTAAAACAGGTTTTACATTTCTAGAATTGCTTTTATTCTCCCAAATCTTTTCTTCTTTATCTGATTGAATTATTTCCTCAACATAAGTATTCCATTCATTGCACGAAGGACACTTGCCAAGCCATTTGGGAGATTGAACGCCACAATTCTGACAAAAAAAGGCTTTTTTAATTTTAGCCATTAAATAAAACTAACCAATAAATTTAATTTACTTTTACGAACTCTAAATAAAGGAAATAATTATCTCTATCACTAAAGATAATGAGTTGTCCGTCTTTAAGTTTTTCTATACGCCAATCAAGGTTATTGTACCAGACAAAACTGAAACCATTTGTTCTTATATATTTTTTCGACAAACCCGATTTAACAATGTATCTTCCGCTATCACTCACATAAGGAAGACTTCCAGGGATAGTATCTTGCTTGGTTATGGTTATTGTACTTTCATCAAATTTCCAAAATTCTTTTTCTTTAGTATTTGAATTTTCTACTATCATCCGTTCCCAGTTGCCGATAATATCATGCTTAGTTTCTTTTTTACAGGAATATACAAAAGTCATCCATGCAAAAACTAATATTATGAAAATTTGTTTTTTTACTTTCATTTTTATCAATAAAATCAGTACAAATTTATTTTTTAAACTATGCAATACAAAAATGTATTTCAATTAGTAAGCAAATATAATACTTTTTTTTAACTACATAATTTTTAAAAAGGCATTTTTTTAATTTTATCAACAATTAATGAAGTTGAGTACCCTTCAATGAAGTCAATTGTCTTAATTTCTCCTCCTTTGGCTGAAACAATATCATATCCAACTATTTGTTCTGGTTCGTAATCGCTTCCTTTGACTAAAACATCTGGCTGAACTTGTTTAATAAGCTTATAGGGAGTTTCTTCATTAAACAAAACAACAACCTCAACAAAACGGAGAGATGCAATTAACAAAGCCCTTGATTCTTGATTTAATATTGGACGATTGGAACCTTTAAGCTTATTAACAGAACTATCAGAATTTAATCCAATTATTAGAATATTACCCAAATCTGCCGCTTTTGAAAGATAATCAATATGTCCTAAATGCAATATATCAAAACAACCATTTGTGAAAACAATTTTTTTATCTAAAAACTTCCACAAATTAAGCTTTTCAGTAAAGTTTCTTTCTTCGTAATTAAGAAAAATTTTCGACTTAATTATATCAAGATATTGCATGTTGTTTTTTCTTTTTTATAAAAAACAGAACACCAAAAGACATTAAACCTATAAAAATTACCAACAATGCTTGTGAAGCATGAGCTATTACTGCAAAAGAAGCAGCTTGTTCTGATGCTACTCCATATAATTCGACCAGAGTGGTAATAACAATCCAATGATAAGCACCAATTCCTCCAGGAACAGGTGCAACAAATCCAAATGTACCTATTACAAGAAGCGTTAATGCATTTAACATTGAGAGATTTGAAGTTCCTTCAATAGCAAAAAATGCGATATATATCATTAAGAAATACATTAACCACATTAAAAAAGTCTGAAAGAAAAAGGCTTTTTTGTTTTTAATCTTTCTTATAGATTTCATCCCATCCCAAAACCCTTTGAATAAATTATAAATTTTTGCATATATCTTATAATGCATCAGTTTTTGAGAATATTTTTTTATAAACACAAAGGTCAATATTAAAAATATTACAAAAATTACAGAAAGAAATATAAGAATATTGCTATTAGCAGAAAACTTAGAAAACATAGGTAGAAAAATTTTATTTTCCATAAAACTACCCAAGAAACCTATCTGAAATATTACAACTAGTAATGTAATTACCAACAAACAAACCATATCAAAAACTCTCTCAATAATAACAGTACCAATTAATGCATTTAAAGGAATGTTGTTTTTTTTGCTAACGATACCACAACGTGTTATTTCTCCAATTCTTGGAACAGCATAATTGGCAAAATAACCAATTACTACAGCATATGTTGTAGTATAAGTATTGGTTTTATATCCGAGTGAATCTATAAGTATATTCCAGCGAATTGCTCTTGAGAAATAACTAACAATTGCCGGAATAAATGATAATAAAATCCATAAATAGTTAGCGTTTCTAATTTCTTTAAAAATAAGCGTCAAATCAAGCCCTCTAACTGCAAGCCAAAAAAGAAGAATTCCTATAGATAGAAAAACAATATACTTTAAAACTGAAATAATTTTCGATTTCAATAGTTATGGCAATTTATTGTTTGCATTGGGGAAAATAACAATTGGCGTATGAGATTTGGCTTCCTCAAAATCCATTAAAGCATAAGAAATTATAATTATAATATCTCCTTTCAATGCTTTGCGGGCAGCAGGACCATTCATACATATAATTCCACTTCCTCTTTCGCCTTTTATCACATATGTTTCAAGACGTTCTCCATTGTTGAGATTAATAACTTGAACTTTCTCATTTTCAATAATATTTGAAGCTTCCATTAGATCCTCGTCTATGGTAACACTTCCCATATAGTTTAGATCAGCATCAATAACTGTTACTCTATGTATTTTCGATTTTAATACTTCTATTTGCATTTTTTTTAATTTTCTATAATTATATTATCAATCAAACGCACATTACCAACAAAAACAGCAATGCAAGCAACGATGTTTTTAGAATCTTCCCATTTTTCAATTGGTTGAAGTGTCAATGATGATGAAATCTCAAAATACTCCAAACTCATGAATTGCTGAGAATCAATTTCTTTTATAACCCATTGTTTAATATCATTTACAGTCTCATTAATTTTTTTCTCTTTTACTCTTTTTAATGTTTTATAAATAAAAGGAGCAACCTTTCTTTCTTCTTCTGTTAATCTAACATTTCTAGAACTCATTGCAAGTCCATCAAATTCTCTTACAGTTGAACATGCAATAATTTCGATTGTTGGAAAATTCTGTTTTGCAAATTCTTTTATAATAGTTAATTGTTGAAAATCTTTTTCTCCAAAATAAGCTCTATCAGGATTAATTATTTCAAAAAAACATTTAACAACTTTTACAACACCTGAAAAATGTCCTTGACGGAATTTCCCTTCCATCACTTTATCTAAATTCTCAAAATTAAAGAAAAAATTATCAATATTAGGAAAAATCTCTTTTTCAGTTGGAATAAAAATTATATCACAATTTTTTTCTTTAAGAAGTTCAATATCCTTATTTTCTGTTTGAGGATATTTTTCATAATCTTCTATATTATTAAACTGAATTCGATTAACAAAAATGCTACAAATCACAAAATCATTTTCTTGTTTTGCCTTTTCAATAAGAGCTAAATGACCTTGATGAAGCGCCCCCATTGTTGGAACAAACCCAACAGAGGAACTTTTTTGGTTGATTTCTAATAGTTCCTTTTGTAATTCTGATATTTCTCTATAGATGTTCAAAATTTTTAATTAATTAAATATTAAAGGGTTCTTTTAAAAGAGCTAAAATTCAAAAATCAGCAAAACTATATAAAAATTTGAATTATTGCTAAATTTTTCGTATTTTTGCACTTTATTTTCTGAAAAATCTCACCATTATGGAAAAAACTAATATATTGTTTGTTCACCAAGAAATTACACCTTATTTGAACGAAAGTCCAATGGGTTTGATCGGTCGCTATTTACCTCAGGGAATACAAGAAAGAGGAAAAGAAATAAGAACTTTTATGCCTCGTTATGGCTGTATAAATGAACGAAGAAACCAATTGCATGAGGTTATACGTTTGTCCGGTATGAATTTGATAATCAATGAATCTGATCACCCTTTGATTATTAAAGTTGCCTCTATTCAATCTGCTAGAATGCAAGTATATTTTATTGATAATGAAGATTATTTCCAACGTAAATATATGTTTACTGATAAAGATAATAAATTCTATAAAGATAATGATGAAAGAAGCATTTTTTATTGTAGAGGAGTATTAGAAACTGTAAAAAAACTTGGTTGGGGACCTAATTTAGTTCATTGCAACGGTTGGTTTACAAGCTTGTTACCTATTTACATGAAAAAGGCTTTTGTAGATAATCCTTTATTTACTGAATCTAAAGTTGTATATTCAGTTTATAATGACGAATTTGCATCACCCTTATCTGCTGATTTTGCTAATAAAATTAAACTTCCAGGAATTACAGAAAAAGATCTAAAACATTACAAAAATGCTGATTACGCTACTATAACCAAAGCAGCTATTGATTATTCTGATGGAATTATTATTGGTAGTGAAAAAATAAATAATGAAATCGAAAAATATATCATAGATTCTGGGAAACCTTACCTAGAATTCCAACCTGCCGAAAGTTACATTGACGCTTATTCTGACTTTTATGATGAAGTTTTAATCAATGAGACTGTATTTTCTGTTTAAATATTTAGAATTATTTAACTACTAAACATCTAAAATTGAAAAATTCCTATTTAAATGCTAAAGTAAAACTTTATGCGATTGCAATTATTATTGCCAGTTTATTAATAAATGCTTGTAAAGAGCCAGACGATATTGGTTTAAATGTTCAACCTCAAGGCGATTTATTAAATGTTGTTTTTTCAGATACCACTTCAATTGTTGCTTACACTTTTATTGAAGATTCTCTTCAAACGAATGGTGCAAATTATAATTTGCTTGGAAGTATAAAAGATCCAATTTTCGGGAAAGTTAATGCAAGTTTTTGTACCCAATTTGAACTTTCATCATATAATATAAAGTTTGGAAATGCGGCTAGTGTTGATTCCATGATATTAGCACTTGCTTACATTGGTTATTATGGTGATACGAATACAACTCAAAATGTTAAAGTTTATGAATTAAATGAACTATTATCAAAAAATGATAGTATTTATTCTAATCATAATGTTCAATATGATATTTTTACAGAATTAGCTAATTATTCATTTCAACCCAAACCCACAACTAAAGTTAAAGTTGACACAACAACAGAAGTTGCCCAACTAAGAATAAGACTTAGCAATAGTTTAGCTGAGAAGTTCTTAAGAGCAGATACAACTTCAAATTCAGGAGTTTATGGTAATGTTACAAATTTCCAAAACTTCTTTAAAGGTTTATTCATTACCACAACTCCTGTTAATTCCGATGGAGCAGTGTGTAATTTTTATTTAAAGAAGGTTGACAGTAACAATAAATTAGTTTCAAAATTAATTATATATTATCATAATTCAGAAAAAGATTCTTTATCACAAAGTTTTTATATAGCAAATAATTGTATAAAATTTAATAAATTTGAACATTATAATTATCAGGATGCTTCGCAAATACTAAAAGACCAAATCAATGGAAATAAATCATTAGGCGACAGCTTATTGTATATGCAGTCTTTGGCGGGATTAGCCGTTAAACTAAAATTTCCTTATCTTCAAAATTGGTATAGCAAAGGAAATATTCTGATTAATCGTGCCGAACTTGTTATTCCTGTTGAAGAAGATGGCACATACATAGATGATTATTTTGCACCAACAGCTCTAGGTTTAGCAGGTAACGATTCAGCCTCAAATTATTATAGACTGATAGATTCTTATTCTGCTACTTTTTTTGGAGGTTCATATAATAAAACTAAAAAAGAATATAGTTTTAATATCACTCGCCAACTTCAGCATTTTTTAAGTACAAATGATCCAAAAAACGGATTATATCTTACCATAACAAGTAGTGTTATTAATGCTTCACGTGTTATTATTAAAGGAAGTAAAAGATCTGTTGGCAGATTGCGCCTTAATTTAACTTATACAAAACTTAATTAAATTTTCTAATTAATTTCGTGGATTATGTGTGGAATAGTTGCTTATATTGGTCCAAAAGAAGCATATCCAATATTGATAAAAGGATTGCATCGCTTAGAATACAGAGGTTATGATAGTGCTGGTGTTGCACTACTCAATGGTAATCTTCGGTTATATAAAGCTCAAGGAAAAGTTAGTGAACTTGAAAACTTAGTTTCTGATAAAGATATAAGTGGCAATATTGGCATTGCTCACACACGATGGGCAACACATGGTGAACCAAATGATATTAATGCTCATCCTCATTTTTCTCCATCAAAAAAACTTGCTATTATTCATAATGGAATTATTGAAAATTACTCAACACTTAAATCAGAGCTGATTAATAGAGGATATGTTTTTGATAGCAACACAGATACAGAGGTTCTAATTCACCTTATTGAAGATATACAGATAAATGAAAATGTCAATTTGGTTGAGGCTGTTCAAATTGCTTTAAATCAAGTGATAGGGGCTTATGCTATTGTTGTAATCTCACAAGATTATCCAGATATGTTAATTGCTGCAAAAAAGGGAAGCCCTTTAGTTATTGGGATAGGAGAAGGAGAATTTCTTGTTGCTTCAGATGCAACACCTATAATTGATTATACTAAAAATGTTGTTTATCTTGATGACGAAGAAATAGCAATTTTAAACAGAAATTGTGAACTTAAAATTAAAACAATTAAGAATAAAGATAAAACTCCATATGTCCATAAATTGGAAATGCAGTTAAACACTTTGGAAAAAGGGGGTTTTGAACACTTTATGCTTAAAGAAATCTATGAACAACCACGTTCAATAAAAGATAGCATGCGAGGAAGACTTAATGCTCAAAAAGGAATTGTTTCTTTAGGTGGCATTATTGATTATGAAATGAAGCTTATCAATGCAAAAAGGATAATCATTATTGCATGTGGCACATCATGGCATGCAGGCTTGGTTGGTGAATATTTGTTTGAAGATTTAACAAGAATTCCTGTAGAAGTAGAATACGCATCTGAATTTAGATATAGGAATCCTGTAATTTATGAAGATGATGTTGTTATTGCTATATCTCAATCCGGCGAAACAGCAGATACATTGGCAGCAATTGAATTAGCTAAATCAAAGGGCGCAACAATCATTGGTATTTGCAATGTAGTAGGCTCTTCCATTGCTAGAGCAACTCATGCGGGTTCTTATACTCATGCAGGTCCTGAAATTGGGGTTGCTTCAACAAAAGCATTTACAGCTCAGGTAACTATACTAACTTTAATGGCTTTATCAATTGGCAGTAAAAAAGGGACCATTTCTACTTCTAAGTTTTATCAACTTATAAATGAAATAGAAAATATTCCTGAAAAAGTTGAAAAAACACTTAAACTTAGTGAAAAAATCAAAGCAATAGCATATGAATTTAAAGATGCTAGAAATTTCCTATATTTAGGAAGGGGATATAATTTTCCTGTAGCATTAGAAGGAGCATTGAAATTAAAAGAAATTTCATATATACATGCAGAGGGTTATCCGGCTGCAGAAATGAAACATGGTCCTATTGCACTTATTGATAACGAAATGCCTGTTGTCGTTGTTGCTACAAACAAAGGGACATACGAAAAAGTATTAAGTAACATTGAAGAAGTTCGGGCAAGAAAAGGAAAAATAATTGCTATTGTTACTGAAGGTGATGTTGAAGTAAAAAAATTAGCTGATTATGTTATCGAAATTCCTGAAACCCAGGAAATGCTTGTACCAATATTAGCAACAATTCCTTTACAATTACTTTCCTATTATATTGCAGTAATGAGAGGTTGCAATGTAGATATGCCAAGAAATTTAGCAAAATCTGTTACTGTAGAGTAAAATAAATTTTCTAAACTTTTTTCATAAAACTTTTAATGAATTAATCATTTTTCAATTGATTGATTCAATAAAACTTTGTTACCTTTACATTTTGATTATTAATGTAATAGTAACTTTAAAATATCTTATATGTTAAAAAAAATCTTTTCTATTGTCATAATTAGTTTGTTTGCCTTTAGTTATCTTATAGCTCAAGAAGATGTTTTTAATAGAGGTGCATGGAAATGCTATAATAAAAGAATGAACAATCCTAAAAGTTTGGAGGCTTTTGATAAATCACCCAACGCACCGAGACATTCATTTGATGTTTTAAATTATAAACTTAATTTTAATATTTATAATTGCTATATCAGTCCTTATCCAAAATCATTTTCAGCAAAAAATGAAATAACTTTCCGAGTTGATTCTACATTAAATTTCATTAAGCTTAATGCTGTCAATTCTTCAATTATAGTAGATTCAGTTAGATTAGCCGGAACATCTTTTTCTCATACAGGAAATATTCTTACTGTTAATTTAAATAGAACATATAACCCTGGGGAAACTGTAGTTGTTAGAGTTTGTTATCGCCATCAAAACGTTACAGATGGTGCATTTTATGTTAGAACTGGCTTTGTTTTTACAGATAGTGAACCAGAAGGTGCAAGGAAATGGTTTCCTTGCTGGGATAAACCATCAGATAAAGCAACTCTTGATATAACAACAAAGGTCCCTGCTACTGTAAAATTAGGCTCTAATGGCAGATTAGCTGATTCTACTAAAGTTGTTGATACCATTTATTACCATTGGATAAGCAGAGATCCTGTTGCTACATATTTAGCTGTTTTAACATCTAAAGTAAATTACAACTTAAGTATCGTTAATTGGACAAATCCAAATACAAGTGAAATAATACCAATGCGCTTTTATTACAATAGTGGAGAAAATATGACGAATATTAATGCAATGAAAGCAATGATAATTCCTTTAACTACTTATTATTCTCAACTATTTGGTGACCATCCTTTTGAAAAGAATGGATTTGCCACTCTAAATAGTGATTTTACTTGGGGTGGAATGGAAAACCAAACACTTACTAGTCTTTGTCCTGATTGTTGGGAATCAAGTTTACTTGCACACGAATTTGCTCACCAATGGTTTGGCGATATGGTTACTTGTGCCACATGGGCTGATATATGGTTAAACGAAGGTTTTGCAACATTTGTTGAAGCTCTTTGGACTGAAAACCAAAGTGGTTATGCAGCATATAAAACTGAAATTATTAGCAATGCCAATTATTATTTAAGCAATAACCCAGGATGGGCAATTTCAGATCCCAGTTGGGCTAACACCACCCCTTCAACAAATACTTTATTTAACTATGCTATAACTTATATGAAAGGATGTTGTGTATTGCACCAATTAAGATATGTATTAGGTGATGCTACTTTTTTCAATGCAATAAAAACTTATGCAACAGATGCTACTGAATTTAAATATAAATCTGCTACTATTGGCGATTTTATGACTAAAATAAATAGTACTACCGGACAAAATCTTGACTGGTTTTTTAACGAATGGATTTATCAACCAAACCATCCTAATTATCAAAATCTTTACAACTTTGTAAATTTAGGTAGTGGCAATTGGAGAGTAAATTTTACAGCAAAACAATCTAATAGTTATTTTTATAAGATGCCAATTGAATATAAGATCAATTTTACCAATAGTACTGATACTACTATAAAAGTAATGAATGATGTGAACAATCAAACATTCAGTTTTCAATTTAATAGACAACCCAGCTCTATTCAATTCGATCCAAATAACAATATTGTTTTAAAAACAGCAACTCTTTCTGTTGATGTTGATGAATTTCCAAACAATAATAAAAAATATCAATTAAATCAAAATGAACCTAACCCATGCAATGAATCCACTGATATTAAATATTCGCTACCGGAAAATACTTTTGTTAAAATTTTACTTTTTGATATTAATGGCAAATTATTGAAAGTATTGGTAAACAAATACGAACTTGCTGGAAATCATCTATATTCTCTTAATTGCAATAAAATTGCATCAGGAGTTTATTATTATAAAATGGAAGCCGGAAATTTCATTGAATCGAAGAAATTATTTGTAGTAAAGTAATATTTTAACAATTAGTTTCTTCTAATTTTTAAGAATAATAATTTCATACTATATGAAGAATATTATATTAACAGGTCTTTTTAATCTGTTTGTATTATTAGTTATTGCTCAACATCCCACTGCTATTATTGATGTAAATAATGGACTATTATTAGGAGGCGCTAAAAAAGGCAATCTAATGAATGCTGATGAAGTTTCACCTTTTTTAAAAGGTGGAGAGAATTATAAATTATATAGTTTAATTGGTTTTATTCAGACAACAACTGGCGAAAAACCTGAGACTTATGGGCCGCCTTGCGAATCTACTTTTTTTGTTAATTTAGAATATAAACCTTTAAAATCTGATTTGTATGTAACAGGAATAGTATGTAATTGGGATCCTTTTCCTAAGACTCTGAAAATATTAAGTACTAAGCAGAAAGTTTATGAAGATATTACTTCAAATATCCTGAACCAATATGATATTATAAATACTGTAATTGAATTAACAAATGTTATTCGAACTGACTTGGAAAATGATGGTGTAGAAGAAGTATTAATTAGTGCAACTCATTATAAAGATGGACTAACACCTGATGGAAAAGCTGGAGATTATTCTATGATTTACCTTAGAAAAATTATAAATGGAAAGGTAGAAAATATTGTTATCGAAAGTAATACTTATTCCAATGATATTAATTCTGTAGTCCCATCTCGTTTCAAAATAGCTAATATTCTTGATTTAAATAATGATGGCATTATGGAAATTATTATTTTTAGCGAATATTACGAGGGTTATAATTATAGTATTTACCAAATAATTGATAACAAACCTATTCAGGTTCTTTCTGCTGGTTGTGGCGCTTAAAAAATAGTTATTTATGTCAACTTTTCTTTTTGATAAAACGATATTTGGTCCTGTACATAGTAGAAGACTTGGCTCTTCTTTGGGAATAAACCTACTTTCAAATAGTTTTAAGCAATGTACTTTTAACTGTATTTATTGTGAATGCGGATGGACTGATAATGA
This sequence comes from Marinifilum sp., assembly GCA_020718065.1. GTDB lineage: Bacteria > Bacteroidota > Bacteroidia > Bacteroidales > CG2-30-32-10 > CG2-30-32-10. The sequence goes on from DYDE01000071.1 coordinate 15,293, forward strand.
AAATTCTAAAAAAAACAGCTTTCTATCTTGTGTTGAAATTACTCAAAAATTAGAAGAAAAGCTTATAGAATTACTTGAAAATAATGTTCTTATTGATAATATTACTTTTGCAGGTAATGGCGAACCAACTATTCACCCACAATTTTCTGAAATCATTGACGAAACAATACGGTTGAGAAATAAATACTATCCTGAAAGTAAAATATCTGTATTATCAAATGCGACAATGTTGTTTAACTCGTCTATAATTGAAGTTTTGAAAAAAATCGATAACAATATTCAAAAACTTGATTGTGGTTCTGATGAATTGTTTCAAAGATTAAACAAACCAAATATTAAAATTTCACTTTTAGAAATAGTTAATCAATTAACACATTTTAAAAATAATTTAACGATACAAACTCTTTTTTTAAGAGGTGAATATGAAGGTGAAAAAATTGATAATACTTCAGACGAAGAAGTTGAACTTTGGTTACATCATTTAAAAATCATAAAACCTAAATTAGTAATGCTCTATCCTATTGCTCGTTCCACTCCTGCTGCAGGATTAATGAAAATTAATTCTGAGGAATTAAACAAAATTGCGATTAAGGTAGAAAAAATTGGTATTGCAACTCAAGTTTATTCTTAATGCCTTTGTTATGCTTAATTATCCGATAAAAATAATTATTGCTTTTGGAGAAGCCGTTACAGGAAACCTGAAAATAATGAATTGGTTACTAAAGAATGGCTATCCAGAACTTGGAGCATTAGCAAATGCAATACAAACAAGCTTTACCGCTTATGACTGGTTAGTTAAAAACAAGTTTCCTCAATATGCTGCATTTTGTTCTGCCATTTATAATGATAAAAATGCAATGTCCTGGTTAAAAAAATACAAATTTAATTTTCTTGTAACATTAGCTGAAGCAAGTATGGGAGAAGAAAATGCTTATACTGAATTGAAACAGGAAAACTATTTACCCTTTTATATTATTGCAAAAAAAATTCAGTATGTAAGAGATCAAAAAATCATGGATCAATCAGATTATCATAAATTCAGATAATTGGAGCTTAAATAACTAAAATGAATTTGAATTTTGGGATTATATGAAAAAGGAATTAATTTTAAAAACCTTAAGTAAATCTATTCTTTCGGAAGAATTAAAAAAAACATCTGAAAAAATACTAAACTTTCAGAGAATAAGTTCTGAAGAAGGATTATTTCTTTATGAAAAAGGAGAATTAGGATTTCTTGGAATGCTTGCTAACTATATCAGAGAAAATAAAAACAATCAATTTGTTTATTATAACCAAAATTTGCATATTGAACCGACCAACATTTGCCTTTACAAATGTCGATTTTGTTCATATTCCAGTAAAAACAACAATGATGCCTGGGAACTTTCTGAACAGCAAATTTTTGATAAAATTAAAGCCAATATTCATAATAAAATATCAGAAATACATATTGTAGGAGGAGTTCATCCAGAAAGAGATTTGTATTACTATGGCAATATCATAAAAAAAATAAAAGAAACATATCCCTCTATACATATAAAAGCTTTTACAGCAGTTGAAATTGAATATATGATTAACAAAGCTGAGTTATCACTTATAGATGGATTAAAGTTGTTAAAATCATTCGGTTTAGATTCAATTCCAGGTGGTGGAGCAGAAATATTCAATAAAAACATAAGAAACAAAATTTGTGGAGCAAAATCTTCTTCTGAAATTTGGCTTAAAGTTCACGAAAACGCTCATCAAATTGGCATTCCATCAAATGCAACAATGCTATATGGTCATATAGAACAATACAAACATCGTATTGAACATTTAAGCTTATTGCGAGAATTACAAGACAGAACATTTGGATTTAATGCTTTTATTCCTTTGAAATTTAGAAACAAGAAGAATGAATTAGCGGGAATAAAAGAAGTTTCAATTATTGAAGATTTGAAAAATTATGCCATTTGCCGGATATTTTTAGATAATATTCCTCATATAAAGGCTTATTGGCCAATGATCGGAAAAGAAACAGCTCAAATCTCTCTTTCTTTTGGTGTTGATGATTTAGATGGCACAATTAATGATTCCACAAAAATTTATTCGAAAGCTGGAGCTGATGATTTAAATCCAGTTATGAACAAACAAGAAATGATTGATTTAATTAAAAATGCTAACAGAATTCCTACCGAGAGAGATTCGTTGTATAATGTAATTAAAAATTAATTTATTTCTTTATTTCCTCTAATATTTGTTCTAAAGATTTTAAAGAATTGGGCATGATATTGTCTGGTATTGGTTCTTAAGTAGCTTTTGATGTCATATACCTTTTGCAAGTTGCCCATTTTTGTTCTCCTGCATTACAATACAATTTTTTATAAGTTAAAATTGAGCCAGATTTTAGTAATACGTCTTTTATAAAAATAGGGCATGTTTCTAATTTAGGACAATTATTATTTTCCATAAAAGTTTTTAACTTACAAAAACAAAATTCTTTATTTCAATGATCCCCATATTACTTTACCTGTCTTATCAATATAAATTGAATTAGGAGTGTATGATTTGCCCACGTTTACTTCTGCCATTCCATTGTTAAAGCTTAAAGCTCTATCATATATGGCATTAATGACAATCTCTCCTTTTTTATTAATATATCCCCATTTACCATTAATTTTCACTGCTGCAAGATTTTCCGAAAAAGCTAAAACTTCTTCAAATTGTGGCTTTATAACTTTTTCACCTAACTTATCAATAAATCCATAATTTTTACCAATTTTCACTGCTGCTAAATCCTCGGTAAAAATACTAATCCAATCATATTTAGCTTTAAGAATTAACAAACCAGTTTTATCAATCACTCCATAATTATTCCCATTTTTAACTAAAGCTAACCCATTTGAAAAAGAAGATACTTCATCGTATTGAGGAGAAATAACAAAATCCCCTTTTTTATTAATAAATCCCCATTTACCCCCAACATATTTTCCATAATTGTTCATAGCTGCACCAATATTTACAGGTGCTAATTCTTCTTTAAAAGGAGTAGCAATATCAAATTTTGCCTCTATAATGGTTTTCCCTTCACTGTCAATATATTCCCATTTATCTTTTAATTTAACTGGAGCTAATCCTTCAGAAAATCCCCCAACTTCCATATAAGTTGCACTGATCTTAACATACATTGTCTTTTGAATAAAACCCCATTTCCCATTTATTCGAATAGGTGCTAATCCTTCTGAAAAAAATCCGGTTGATTCAAATTGAGGTAAACTTATATTTTTGCCTGATTTGTCAATATATCCAAAGTATTTTCCTTGTTTTACTATAGCAATATCTTCATTAAAAGATGATGCATAATCATATTTTGTTGGTATTATTAAATCACCTTTAATGTTGATATATCCACATAAACCGTCTTTTTTTACTGGAAATAATAATAAGTCAGTATCATTTACAATTGTATTGTTTTTGTTTGGTATTATGGAATTTGCGGTTAAACTATTTTCTTGAGCAATAATATTACAATGGTTTGCAATAAAAAAAATCCCCAATATTATTAAATATATACTTTTCATAATTTGTTCTCCTTAACTTTAAGTTAAATAATTGAGAATACAATACATAGATTTAAACGAGACATTTGTATAGATGTTTCGTTTTTTTGGTTTTGTTTTTAAAAAATTGCTCGCTAGTATTTTATAATTTTAAGGGGTATCAAATAGTTTTGTATATGAATAGATCTAAAGATTAATAAATACTTTTTTAAAATTTATACCAAGTTGCGTTCTAATATAGAATAATTTATTATC
>DYDE01000072.1 GCA_020718065.1 Marinifilum sp.
CAAATATAATATCACAGCTACTTTTTTTTGTATAGGAGAAAAGGCAGAATCAAATCCTGAACTGCTTCTTCAGATAAAAAATGCAGGACATTTAATAGGTAATCACACTTTTACACATTCAAAATGGTTCGATTTTTTCTCTTCAAAGAAAATGATTGAAGAATTTGATAAAACAAATAATAGTATTTATAAAATAACTGGCAACATGCCTGTTTATTTTAGACCACCCTATGGCGTAAGTAATCCTACAATAAAAAGTGCTTTAAAAAAGTTTAATTTTGTTACTATTGGATGGAGCTTACGTTCGCTAGATACTGTTATTAAATCAAAAGAAAAGGTTTTAAACAGGTTGTTAAAAAGAGTTAAATCTGGAGATATCATTTTATTTCACGATATTGTTCCAAATTCACCTGAAATTATGGATGAATTTATAGCTACAATAATCAGAAAAGGATTTAAAATAGTTTCATTAGATCATTTATTAAATCAAAAACATATATGAACAAAGGCTTCAATAAAGTTGTTATTGTAATATTGTTTCTTTTTCTGAGTAATTCGTTATTTGCATCAACACCTTTATTAAATGCAATAAACGATACAACATTTAAAGAAGTAAAAGATACTGCTGCTTTAAATAAGTTGCTTACCGATATGTCTAAAACAATTCAAACACTCGAAAGCGACTTTGTGCAGGAAAAGTATCTCAGTGTTTTAACCGAATCTATTACAACCAAAGGGCATTTTAGTTTTAAACAAAAAAATCTTATTCGTTGGGAATATACCGATCCTTTTGTTTATATTATTGTTATAAAAGATGGCAAGATGCAAATAAAGGATGAGGAAAAGGTTACAAATTTTGACATGTCAGGAAACAAGAGTTTATCTATCCTTAACCAACGTATGTCCGATATTATTCAAGGCAATATTATTAAAAATAAAAGTGAGTTCGATTCAAAATATTTTGAGAATGGAAATTTTTATTTTGTTAGTTTAGTTCCTAAATCTAAAGGAATGAAAGATTATTTTAACGGAATACAGATTTACTTTGATAAAAAGGACTTAACTGTTTCTAAAATAAAGATGATTGAACTATCAGGCGATTATTCAATAATTAATTTCATTAACAAAAAAAAGAATACAATTATTTCTGATGAAAAATTTTCTGTTTATTAGTATTCTTTTATTGTTGTGTAGTTGCAGAACAATTAGGCATAGCAATCTGCAAAAAGTGGAAGAGCAAAAAATTGAAGTTGCTCAATTAAATTCATGTTTTAAAAATAATTTCACCAAAGTTCTTTTTAAAAGCGAGATTAATATTTATAAAAACCATATTAGCGGTTTAACATTGATAAAACTAATGCCCGACAATAGTTATAGAATTAATTTTATTACAGAACTCGGTTTAAAGATATTTGATTTTGAAATTAAAGGAGAGAACTTTAAAGTTATATACTGCATCGAAAAAATGAATAAAAAGAAGCTTATTCAAATATTAAAAGAAGACTTCACGCTTTTGTTGCTGGAAAACAAATTGAATAATAAAACAATGCTTTATAAAAACAAAAACAATTCGGAAAATGTTTTTCGTTTTCATGTGAACAACAACTATAAATACTATTATGTAGATAATGAATCTGCAAGATTAAATAAAATTGAAAATTGCAGTTTCTTTTCTAGGAAAGTCAGCATTGATTTCTCAGATTTTAAAAATAATTTCCCCAATAAAATTGACATATTGCACTATAATATAAAATTAAACATTCGGTTAAACAAGATAGATAAATAAAAATACAGATGCTTATAAATAGTTTTTTCAATATTTCAAGTATAAACAAGGATGAGACCAATACTAAATTTAATGTAGTAATTGAATTAAATCCTCAGCATAGTATATACGAAGGACATTTTCCTGATAATCCTGTTGTGCCCGGAGTGTGTATGCAGCAAATGGTAAAAGAAACCTTATCTGTTATATTAGAAAAAACACTTTTATTAAGTAAAGCTGATAATATTAAATTTCTTTCTATTATTATTCCTAATGTTAACAAGGTTTTAAAATTAAATATTAATATAAGATCATCAGAAAACAATCTAATTAAGATTGACAGCAATATTGCAGATGAAGAAATAATATTTTTCAAGTATAACGCAAGCTTTAAAATCACATCCTAATAAAATCGGAGTAGAAATAATATGGAACACAACCAGCAATATTGGGATTTGTTTAACAAAAGCAAAACTTGTGTAATAATTCCTACATACAACAATTGCAAAACATTGGAAAAAGTGATTGATGGTGTTTCTTATTATACTGAAAATATTATTGTTGTCAATGATGGATCTACTGACGATACTGAAAACATTTTAAAAAAATACGCTACATTCAATATCATAACCTTTAATAAGAATTCGGGCAAAGGATGTGCTTTGAAAAAAGGATTTAAATATGCCTGCGAAAAGGGGTTTGAGTATGCAATAACGATAGATTCAGACGGACAACATTTTGCGGAAGATTTGCCTAAATTTATAGAACTTATAGAAAAGGAACCTGATTCTTTGATAATTGGGGCAAGAAACATGAGTCAGGAAGGAATTCCGGTTAAAAGCAGCTTCGGCAATAAGTTCTCTAATTTTTGGGTTTTAATAGAAACGGGTATAAAACTTCCAGATACACAATCTGGTTATCGTTTGTATCCAATAAAACGCTTAGAAAAAACACGTTATTTCTCTAAGAAGTTTGAATTTGAAATAGAAGTGATTGCCAGAGCCGCATGGAAAGGAATTAATATAATTCCCGTTCCTGTTAAAATTTATTATTCACCCAAAGAAAGCCGTATTTCGCACTTTCGTCCCTTTCGAGATTTTCTCAGAATAAGTGTATTAAACACCTATCTGGTTACAATTGCATTATTGTTTGTAAGGCCTTTTATATTTATAAGAAGCCTTAATAAAAAGAACATCAAATATTTTGTAAAAAACAATCTCTTAAATCCTGAAGAATCAAATATAAGAAAGGCGGTGGCTGTGATGCTCGGAATTTTTATGGGCATCGTTCCTATTTGGGGTTATCAGCTAATTTTGGCAATATTGCTGGCGCATATATTAAAACTAAATAAGTCAATTGTTATAGTTACAGCTAATATTAGTATTCCGCCAATGATTCCATTAATTCTTTTTATAAGTTTTAAAACAGGTGGTATTATTATGGGTAGCGCTGCTTCTCATTTATCCTTTACTTCGGGAATTACTTTTGATACAGTAAAAAATAATTTGTACCAATATTTAATTGGAAGTATTTGTTTTGCTGTTTTATTTTCAATATTTTGTGGATTATTAAGCTTCTTGATTTTGCAATCTTATAGAAGAAAAAAAATAGCAATTAATTAATTTTTTAATTATAATATGCCAACATTCTTTTTGTTTTTATACCGATACTTCAACAGACACAAACTGCTTTTTTGGGCTATAGTTATTGCTACCTTCGGGCTTTCTGTTTTCTTTGCTGTGCAAATAAAATTAGAAGAGGATCTTTCTAAATTTATTCCAAAAGATGCAAGAATTGATAAAGTTACTTATGTTTTTCAGAATTTTAAGTTTAAAGACAAGCTGGTTGTAAACATTTGTTTGACGGATTCAAACCAAACAAAACCTGAAAAATTAATATCTTTTGCAAATGAATTGGCTGAGGAATTAAAAACCCAATTGCAACCTACCTATATAAAAGAAATTTCTTATAAAGTTTCTGAGGAAGTTATAAAAGACAGTTACGAATCTTTTTATTCCAACCTTCCCTATTTTCTGGAAGAAAAAGATTACAGGCATCTTGATAGCATTCAAACAGAAAATGAAATAGAATCGAGGGTAAAAAGCATATATAAACTATTAATATCACCTGCCGGGTTTGCATTGAAAGATTATATGCTAAAAGATCCATTAAACATGGGTCTCTTAGCTTTAAATAAAATAAAATCAATTGATCTTGACGAAAATTTTCAAATATACGATGGGTATATACTAACAAAAGATAAGAAAAACTTATTACTATTTATAGCGTCCACCAATCCGGCAAATGAAACTTCAAAAAATGCAAAACTAATTGATGGTCTCGACAAAATTATTGAAACCACTACAAGCAAATCGAATAACGAAATAAAAGCAGAATATTTTGGTGGGATCGCAGTTGGGGTATGTAATGCCAATCAATCTAAACTCGATTCATTAATCACCACATCCATTACCATAGTTTTACTAGTTATAGTTTTGTGGTTCTTCTTCAGAAAAAAGCGGGTAATGGGACTTGTGCTTTTGCCCGTAATATTTGGTGCTGCTTTTTCGATAGCAATTATTTATTTAATTCAGGGAACCATTTCAGCTTTGGCATTGGGTGCGGGTTCTGTTATTCTTGGCATTGCAATAAATTATTCTTTGCATGTTTTTACCCATTACAAACACACAAGATCTCCCAAAGATGTTATTAATGATTTATCTGAACCTCTTACTATTGGAAGCGCGACAACTATTGGTGCGTTTTTATGTCTTCTGTTCGTAAACTCTGAAGCACTTAATGATTTTGGGCTTTTTTCTGCATTCAGTCTTATAGGAGCTGCATTGTTTTCTCTTATAGTTTTACCACATTTTCTAGATGGTAGTTTAGATACAAAGAACAAGAAAAATGAAAATAAAGTTTCTCTTTTCGAGAAAATTGCTGAATACAAGCTTGAAAAAAACAAATATTTGGTATATGGATTACTTGCTGTTCTAGCAGTATGTTTTTTTACCTGTTGGAATGTGCAATTTGAAAGCGATCTTATGTCAGTAAACTATTATCCTGAAAAAATAGCCAATGCTGAGAAAAACCTTAATAAAATAAGCGACAATAAACTAAAATCAATTTATCTGATATCTACAGGTAAAAACATTAAAGAGGCAATAAAAAACAGTAGCCTTTTAAATAAGGATTTAGATAAACTTAAATCTCAGAGAATTGTTAAAAAGTATGCTTCAATTAACACAATTCTTGTTTCGGATTCGCTTCAGGATATAAAATTAAAACGATGGAATAACTATTGGACCGATGAAAGAAAAGAGTCCATCCAAAAAAAACTGGTTGAAGCGGGTAATAAATATAAATTTAAAGAAACAGCTTTTGAGAAATTCTTTCTGTTTATTAATAAAAAATTTGAACCACTTGATAATGCATCATTCGATTCAATAAATAAATTGTTTATTGATAACTGGATTACAAAAACTCCCGATCTCACAATGGTAGCAACTATTGTTAAAGTAGAGAACAAAGACAAAGGGATTATTCTCGATTATTTTTCCAATAATTTAAATCTGGTAGTTTTAGACAAGCAATTTATATCTGCAAAATTTGCAGATATAATTAACAATGATTTCAATCTGATTTTGTTGCTTTCGTCATTATTGGTTTTTACATTTCTTCTTATTTCTTATGGAAGAATAGAACTTGCATTTATCGCTTTTGTACCAATGTTGCTAAGCTGGGTATTAATTTTAGGAGTAATGGGCATCTTTGGCCTGAAGTTTAATATAATTAACATAATAATATCAACATTTATTTTTGGGTTAGGGGATGATTACAGCATATTTATAATGGATGGCTTGCTTGAAGAATACAAAACAGGGAAAAAGACACTTGCATCATATAAAACATCAGTTTATTTATCAGCATTTACAACCATTATTGGTGTTGGCGTTCTTATTTTTGCTAAACACCCTGCATTAAAATCAATAGCATTGGTTACTATTATTGGTATGATTTCAGTTGTCCTGATTTCAAACACGATAGTTCCACTTCTTTTTAAATGGTTAATTTTTAACAAGAAAAAACGCCGGGATCAACCTGTTACTTTTTTTATATTTATATACACAGTTGTGTGTTATACTTTTTATTTAATCGGTTGTATTTTTGTTGTTCTTTTTGGTTTTCTTGTTAAAATTATACCAGTTAGTAAAAAGAAACAGAAATATATATACCATCTTGCAATAATGTACCTCAGTCGTTTTATAATGTTTATAATGTTTTTAACAAAAAAACGATATATTAATAAAGAACAAGCGAATCTTAAAAAACCACATTTTATAATATGCAACCATCAATCAATAATTGATATTCCTTTAGTACTAAGCTTTACACCAAAACTAATATTACTTACCAATAATTGGGTATGGAAATCCCCTATTGTTGGCAAACTTGTGAGAATGGCAGATTTCTACCCTGTTTTTTCTGGTTTAGACAACATTATTCCACTTCTTCAGGAAAAAGTTAAAGATGGTTATTCTGTCCTTGTATTTCCCGAAGGCACACGTTCTGAAAACAGAAAAATTAAACGCTTTCATAAAGGATCTTTTTATCTTGCCGAAAAGTTAAATTTAGATATTTTGCCGGTTGTAATTAATGGAACTGCCGATTATGTTTCTAAAGGAGAATTGTTTGGGAAAAAAAGCACCATTACTGTAAAATACCTTGATCCAATCCTCCAATCAGACAAAAGTTATGGAGAAAATTATTCTGATAGATCAAAGGCGATTAGAAATTTATTTAGTGTTGAATTTGGAAAGCTTCTTCAGGAGTATTATTTAAAACCTGAATATTTTAAAAGCAGATTAGCAAAAAACTATATTTACAAAGGACCTATTATAGAATGGTATTTAAAAATAAAACTCCGGTTTGAAGACAATTATAATTTTTATCACAAACTTATTCCAGCAAAAGCAAAAATAGTTGATATTGGTTGTGGATTGGGATTCCTTTCTTATATGTTGTCTTTTCTTTCTGAAAACCACAAAATTACTGGAATAGATTTCGATGAAGATAAAATAGCGATTGCAAACAATTGTAGAGAAAAAAATGATAATCTAAGTTTTCACCACTGTAATGCACTCGAATTTGATTATCAAAAATCTGATGTTTTTATTTTAAGCGATGTATTGCATTACATGCCCGAAAACAAGCAGGAGCAACTAATTATTAAATGTATTGAAAACTTAAATAATTCTGGAATTATTATAATTAGAGATGCTGATAATGAGCTTAGCAAAAGACATAGGGGCACTAAAGTAACAGAGTTCTTTTCAACCAAATTCGGTTTTAACAAAACCATAGATGAAAGCAAGCAGTTATTTTATGTGTCAAGAAATATTATTAACAATATAATGTTGAAATTTAACGATTTAAACCTGGAAGTTATTGATAATTCAAAATTTACTTCCAATATTTTTTATGTAATTAAACGAATAGCCTGATGATATGAATAAATACGATGTAGTTATTGTTGGCAGCGGATTAGGTGGTTTGCTTTGTGGTTATATCCTAAGCAAAGAAGGATACAATGTATGCATTTTAGAGAAAAACAAACAAATTGGTGGTTGTTTGCAAACTTTTAAAAGAGATAATTGTATTTTTGATACTGGTATTCACTATATTGGCAGTCTTGATGAAGGACAGATATTATACCAGTATTTTAAATATTTTGATTTAATAGGAAAATTAAAATTAAAAAAGCTTGATAAAGACGCATTTGATGTAATTTATTTTGATGATAACAAAGTAGAATATGCTTATTCTATGGGCTATGATAATTTTATTGAAACCCTATCCAAATCATTTCCTAACGAAAGACAGGCTTTAATCAAATATTGTGATAAACTAAAGGAAATTAGCAATTCACTTGCATTATATAATCTAAAAGAAATTACTTCAACCTTCATAGAAACTACTTACTTTAAAGAAAATGCTTTTGAATTTATAAAATCTATAACTTCAGACATAAGATTGCAAAATGTTCTGGCAGGTTCTAATGTGCTTTATGCTGGTGTGCCAGAAAAAACACCTTTGTTTATTCATGCTATTGTTAATGCCTCTTTTATTGAAAGCTCTTATCGCCTAGTTGATGGAAGTCAGCAATTAGCAAAATTATTAACAGATTCAATAGTTAAAAACAATGGAATAATAAGAACCAATAGCAAAGTAACAAGGTTGGTTTGCAACAATAACGAAATATCATTTTGTGAGTTAGAATCCACTGAAAGAATTGAAGCCAAATATTTTATTTCCGATATTCACCCCGAACTTACCCTTGATATTCTGGAAAATGATATATTAAGAAAGGTTTATAGAAACAGAGTTAAGAGTTTAGAAAACACAATGGCTTCTTTTGCCATATATATAAGCCTTAAGGAAAATACTTTTAAATATTTAAACAGAAATCATTATTTCTTTTCCAAAAACAATGTTTGGACATCAGTTACTTATTCAATAGAGGAGTGGCCGGAAAGCTATCTCCTTTTAACACCAGCAACTACAAAATCAGAAATATACGCAGATAGTATTATTGTTATGACGTATATGAAATACGAAGAACTAAAACAATGGGAACATACAACTGTTGAAAACAGAGGTGAAGAATATATTGAATTTAAAAGAAAGAAAGCAGAAAAATTGTTGGATAAAATTGAAATACAATTCCCTGATATTAGAAAACATATAAAATCATATTATACATCAACACCTTTAACATACAGAGATTATACTGGTACTAAAAATGGTTCGCTTTATGGAATTTTACGCGATAGCGACGAGCCAATGAAATCATTTGTTTCTCCCAGAACAAAAATACCAAATTTGATTTTTACCGGACAAAATGTAATATTACATGGAGTGTTAGGTGTAACAATTGGAGCCGTACTCAGTTGTGCCGAAATAGTTGGACTAAATCACTTAATTAGAAAAATAAAACAAGCTTAATTGTTATTATTAAATATTTAAATCAGTGGCTTCAAAAAGAAAAAAAATCAGAATAGGTTGTTTATCAACAATTTTAATGCTTTTTATTTCTTTTTGTATTTTTTTCTACTTTTCTACCAGACTCATTCCTCCAACACCAAAAGATCTTAGCCCTTTAAAATTGGAAAGGATTCAGATCGATACAAATTTTTTTATTTGTGGAAATAATTGGTTTAAAAAGAGCAATAATGGATTGTGGGAATTGTATTTAGAAGGTAATGCTTTTGAACGTGGTGTTATAAACGGCAAACTTACCAAAGAACTTATCTGCAAACAAGAAGATGCTTTTGTAGAACAAATTGATCAGATAATTCCATCAAGAACATATTTATACTTTTTACAATTTCTTATTGGCTGGTTCAATCGCGATATTGATAAAAATATCGAACCAGAATACCTGCAGGAAATTTATGGTGTTTCTTTATCTGCTTCTGATGCGTATAATTATATAGGTTCAAAATATGCTAGGATTCTAAATTATCACGGAGCTCATGATATAGGACATGCTTTGCAAGATTATCATTTTGTTGGTTGTACTTCTTTTTCTGCATGGGGATCCAAATCTGAAGACAGCACTTTAATTGTTGGGAGAAACTTTGATTTTTATGTAGGGGATAAATTTGCCGAAGACAAAATCGTTTGTTTTATTAATCCAGATAAAGGTTACAAATTTATGATGGTAACCTGGGGTGGCATGATTGGTGCTGTTTCAGGAATGAATGATAAGGGTCTTACTATAACTTTGAATGCAGGAAGATCAGAAATACCTCATGAAGCAGCCACTCCAATTTCTATTATAGCTCGTGAAATTCTTCAATATGCTAAAAATATTAATGAAGCTTATGAAATAGCAAAAAAACATAACTCTTTTGTTTCGGAGTCTATCATGATTGGTTCTCTCGAAGATAATAAAACAGCAATTATTGAAAAAACGCCATTAACAACAACTTTGTTTTTCTCTGATACTACTTTTATTATTTGTGCTAACCATTTCCAGAGTAAAGAAATCAAAAATACAGACTTAAACCTTCAAAATATAAAAGAAAGCTCATCAATGTTTCGTTACAATCGTTTATTAGAAATGTTAAACAGCTATTCTGAAATAAATGTAACCAATACAGCCGAATTGCTCAGAAACAGAAAAGGATTGGGAAACAAAGATATAGGAATGGGCAATGAAAAAAGTATCAACCAGCTTATTGCCCATCACTCCGTTATTTTCAAACCTGCTCAAAAAATTGTTTGGATTTCAACCAATCCCTATCAACTTGGGGAATATGTTGCTTATGATTTAAATAAAATCTTTACAGATTTTAAAGGATTGAAAGTTAAAACAGAAATAATTAGTCCAGAACTTACTATTCCTGCTGATTCTTTTTTGCAAACTAAAGCATACCAGAAATTTCTTTTATACAATAAATACAAACATTCAGTAAATTTTTTAATAAAAAATGCACCATTTGTGCAAATACCAGAATCTTTTTTTGAAACCTTTATTAAAACTAATTCTGAGAATTATTTAACCTATATGCTCACTGGAGAATATTATCAAAAGAAAAATAATTTTAATAAAGCCATTTACTATTATAAACAAGCATTGACAAAAGAAATAGCGACTCTAACCGAACAAAACAAGATAAATAAAAACATAACAAAATGTTTAGAAGAATTGAGCAATGATTAATAAAAATATTAAAAATATCATTTTTGATTTTGGAGGTGTTGTCCTCAATATCAATCCATTATTAACATACAATTATTTCAAGAAATTAGGTCTCGCCAATTTATTTGAAGGGGCAGATTTTTCTAAACCAGACGAAAATCTTTTATTGTTCGAAAAAGGATTGATTTCACCACAGGTTTTTAGAAATAAAATCAGAGAAAAAATAAATTACCCGATACAAGATAAAGAAATTGATGAAGCCTGGAATGCAATGTTGCTTGATATTCCTATTGAAAGAATTAAATTAATAAAGAGACTAAAGACAAAATACAAAACTTTTTTACTAAGCAATACGAATGAAATCCATTACATTGAATACACAAAACAGTTAAAGATAAAATATGGATTTAATAATTTATCTGAATTATTTGACGAAACATATTTTTCTTTTTTATTACAATTAGCAAAACCAGGTAAAGACATTTATCAATATGTAATAAATAAGAATTCTTTAAACCCAGAGGAAACTTTGTTTATTGATGATTCAATTATTAATATTGAAGGAGCAAAAGCAACTGGGTTAATAACATATCATTTAACCAATGGTGAAACCATTAATGATTATTTTTCTCAGATAATGAATTATTAAGAATTAAACAATTACCATAAATATTTCAGGAAAAAGTTTAATTTTGCACACCAATAATTATTAGTTCTTAATTTCAAAGGAGAGATGGCCGAGCGGTCGAAGGCGCACGCCTGGAAAGTGTGTATACCCCACAAGGGTATCATGGGTTCGAATCCCATTCTCTCCGCAGATAATACCAGTAAAATAGCATAAACCACCGAAATTCAACGAATACGGTGGTTTTTTTCTTGAGTTTGACAACTAAATACCCCAAACACTCTAAACCCCTTGATAGATAGGGAGTGTTTTTTGTTCTGTAAAAGGAAGGCACATAGGTTTTATTAAAAAAGAAGAGAGGGAATCGAAACGATGTTTAAATGTGTCGGGATAACATATTGATACCAAGTTGCATTCATAGAGGAAATATCCGAAAATGAATGCTTATTTGGTATTATGCTGAATCAGTTCAAAAACAATTTCAAAAGCGAAGTGCATTGAAATTGTATCTTTGAACGCAACTTGGTATGAGGTGTGAAAAAGAGAGATCGGGTGGGGTAAAATAAACCAAATGGGGTATAATAAAAACCCATCCCTTTCCGAACAAGGAATGTATTCTACGAAAAACCTCTTCGTATTGCAACATACACTAAATAATAAACTACTGACTGCAAAAAGCCAGGTAAATTTTTTGATTTTTTTGCTTCGAAAGCACTTTAGCATTTTGATGCACATTGCATAGATTAAGCAGATTGCAACTTGAACTGAACGTAAGTTTAATTCAAAAAAGAATTGTTATTTTTCTGACTATTCTTTTATGATATTTTTAAATTTATACGTTTTACTGTTTCCAATTTTAAGCACATACGTTCCGGAAGCAAAATATGATGTATTTATTATCGCTTTATGAAGCAAACTTCCATTGTAAACAACCGTACCCATTGCATTTATTATTTCAAAATTTATATCTTCCTTATTGTCTGCTACTTCTATTGACAATACATCGGAAACAGGATTTGGATAAACCTTTATATCGCCAATTATTTCATCAAAACAATTTACAGATACAATATTTGAGTATTCAAAACGTCCGTCATAATCGGTTTGTTTCAAACGGTAATACGAACTGCCACTAAAAGCATTATAATCGATAAAAGAATAATACAGTTTTTGATTACTGTTGCCTGCACCAGCAATGGTTCCAATATCAACAAAATTAATGGCATCGGTACTTTTGCAAATAGTAAAATAATTATTGTTCGTTTCACTGGCCGTAATCCAGTTTATTGCAACCTGTCCGTTTTTATATGCTGCATTAAACAATTGAAGACTAATGGGTAGTGGAGCACTGGGTCCACTTCGGAGATAATTTTCGGAATAGCTTCCTGAATTATTATAAAATGCTTTTATTCCCTTTAACTCTATATAACTACTATAACTATACGAACCATTATTGTAAGCATAAAGCATAATATACCTTGTTTGAAAATCGGATACTGAAATTGTGGTGGGATTAGAGATGTAAGTAGTATTATCAGTACCTGCTCCAACAGAGGTGAGACCCGAAGTAACCTCTACCCATCCGCTTGATGAAGAATTAGGTGCAGTACTCCCTGTATAATCTGAATTCCTAAAAATTCTGATCCCTGTTATCTTACCATCTGAAAACATTTGAAAAACTTTGAAAGTGTTAATTGTTTTCCATTGATTTAAATCCACCACCAGAATTCCATATCCCGAAACGTCATTATTCCATGTAGATCCCTCATTTGCATCGGAATGGTACCAATTATCAGGATTGTCCTGATATACCCCTCTGTCGTATAATGCCTGAGGAGCCTGCCAACTGCCACTCCATTGATTTAAATCGCTTCTGTATGGTGTTACTCCGTTGTAACCTGATATCTGAATGGGTGTTGCGGGGATCTGGCTTTTTATTAAGTGAACCGAAGCAAGAGCAATTATTAAACCCATCATGATGCACTTTTTCATAGCTCTGGTATTTAACTTAAAATTGGGAAAATCTATAATAACAAACTTAATATTCTACCCCACATAAATCAAGAGTAAACTTACTTAATGTCGATGCAAATTATACCTAATTATACCAAGTTGCATTCATAGAAGAATTATTCGATAATGAATGATTACTTGGGATTATGCCGATGCAGTTCATTAAAATTTCAAAATGAAATTATATCAATGAACGCAACTCGGTATTAAATATCGCATCTTTTGTATGATATGGGTTGTATATCTTGGATTTGTATTGTTAAGCTTTATTTTGTATTAAGCATTGCTTTATATTAAAAGACTTTCTTAAACCACCCTTTCTGGTCTCCCCCGCCACCGCATGAGTCCTCTCGTGTGGTAAGTAAAATAAAAAGATAACCACACGATGCAATGTCGAGTAGGTAAGAGCATTTCAGCCCAAGCCTCTCACAGAACCGTACGTGACAGTCTTCCGTCATACGGTTCTTCTAATAAGCTAAAACATTATAAAGCTCATCCTCTATTACAAGTTGGCAGAATGTTTCGTCTTATTAGCTAAGCCCTTCGCTCCATTTCCATTACAGAAACTTCTTCACTACTACGACTTAGTCCGTAACTGGTTAATGCATTGGTACTTTCAGCCTCATCTCTCGACTTGCGCCTTTCCCTTTATCTGTCAGCGAATCCTTTTGGTAGCTTTTAGACAGACTATCATCATTAAACAGCATTCTCCTGTTCCGTATAAAAGCCCAAATAACGTTCATGCCACCTAAATATCGGTTGCCATATAGCCAGTAAATCAGGTTATCCGCTATACTCTTCCTACCATTCGCACGAAAACAGATAGTTTTGATCCCGATGTATCGGGACTATCTCAATACTTCTTCAGTGGTTCACTTGAGTTCATCTCCGTTATTCTTACCTGATGGATTAATCCACCTTTTCCTTGACCGTTCAACACCATAGCGTTTGACTATAGCACCGCAAGGCGGTTTGTTGGCTTCTCCTGCAAGCCGCCAACGAAGGTTCATCTTACTTGCGTAAAACCCCTTCATCTTTTATAAAGCATGTTTAAGAACTCTAATTTATAATCCTTGTACTTCAGGACACACTGCCGCTTAGCTTTTGCCGAACTTTTAGTTTAGCTGGGTATAGTGAATTATTAATAAAGCTCTTCATTTGTCATTTCTGAAGTCTTGAATAAGAATAGAAAGATATTGGTATATCGGTCATTTAAGTCGAAATCATTAATGTTTATATCAGTGTGTAAAAACTGAAAACGTGGACTTGGTAGTACTTTAACTTGGTAACCAAATTGATTTTGCCCTTCAATAATCCAAGTAGACCCATCTATTTGCAAATGATTCAAATCAAGTCTAGGTTTGGAAGTCCAAAAATCAGAAGAATCAATTAACGCTTCCAGGCTGTTCCATTTAGAAACAGGAATTTCAAATTCCTTAACATATTTTAGTATAGGGTCTTTTGGATAAATTATTGAGTCTGGTTTCTCCAACAAAATCATTGGTATTCCTTTATTTCTGTCTAACATTTTAATTGTCAAAGTATAAAAATCATTTCGTTTTTCAACTCTAATGCAGAAAGGCCTATGAAATGATCTGATTGCCGTAATTCTATATATTTCTTTATGAAGATTGTAATTATATAAAATCGGTTCTCTCATTTTGTAAAGTAAATATGACCTATCTATTATTCTATATTCTAATTCTCTTTTGTTTATGGCTTTAGTAATTGTGTCAAACACCAATGAATCTGGAAAATAATAACAATTAGAATCAACAGGAGTTCCCAAAAAGTCACTTAAAGTTGAATCATTTTTATAAGAAATACGCAGACAGTTTATTCTTTTATTGTTTTTTCTTTCACCACATGCCAAAAGAAAAGTAAAAACTAAAAATATATAGACAAAATGTTTCATACCAATTGTGCTTGACTTATTTATACCCCCCCTTTCACCCCCTAAAAGTATATATTATTTCTTTAACCACTGCCATACTTTATTCTCCTTTTATACTTTTTATTATTAAAAATCTCTACCCCAATAACAAATAGCAATGACGAAAGGTGCTAATACAAAAATTTCCTTTCCGATAAAACACAAAAACATTTTAGTATCAGACTCATTAACTAATTATCTTGCAGGGTTGGCAATGAACGCCAAGCGAGCCAGCTCTGGAATGAATCTGAAAAACCTAGCACATTTGCAAAGGGGCTTGCCTTTGCTTTAAAAAATCACCTTTTATTATTAAAATAATACTTGAATTTTTTAAAGCACTACTTTGCATAAATGTGCTTGGTTTTTCAGAGAGCGGGCAGAAGCATTTGGCGTTCTAGCCTTTTTTGTAACTTTTTGTGGCAATGACAAAAAGTTTTTGGATTATATCCTAACAATAATAACCTATAACAAGGGTTTGCAAAATTAATGAGATTGCAAGCGGCAATTCAATTGCTACTTAGCGGGGACATACGCTTCGCCAAACGCTGCTTTATAAACTACGGTCAACAAGGTTTATAAATTCAATTCTATATTGAGTTCAATTTCTTTCTGTCTAAAAGATTTCAAGTTCAGTGGACCCAAAACTGTATCAGTCTTTTTTATAATAATGAAGTAACTTGTGTCATTCATGCTTTCTCTTGCAATTCTTTTAGCAATTATAAAATTTTCATCATAGTCAACTTTCACAACATTACCAGAAACCTTTATATCCTGAAATACATTTTCTTCTTTTGATTTATAAATTATTGCACCATCAGGAAATCCCATATCTACAGCATTATACTCATTTAAGTAATAATAATTTTTACCTAAATTTGAATCATTCCATTTGCAACCAGAAATAATAGAAAGTAAGAATATCAAGATCTGAATTCTCATATTTTTGATTTTCATCATGGAGTTTCTGCGATAATTATAAATTTAGTTAAGCAATTACTATATTAATTCTAAAATAATGATTAGAAGTTCATAACCTTTTGATAAGTCTCTTTAAATTAAACACAACATTTTTATCGGTAAACTTTTCACCCCCTAAAAGTATATATTATTTCTTTATCCCCTATCATACTTTATTCTCCTTTTATACTTTTTATTATATAAAACATCTCCACCATCATTTTTACAAAATAGCTATATGGTCTTTATTGATTTGCAAAATCAATGAGGTTACAAGTGGCAATATAATTGCAGCTTAGCGGGGGGAATCATAATTGACACTTAGTTATGAATTCTATTATAATAATTTTCATTTTTTGTATATTATATTTTTAAACCCACCATCACAAAATTGGTCGCATTTTAATAATGAAATCAATAACACTGTTCTCCAATCATTAAGACCAAATGAATCATTAAAATATTTTATATTACTTTGAAGAAATTGTTTAACTTTTTCGAAGTTTTTATTCTCACCATATATTTCTTCAAGGCTCACTACAAATGCCGAAAGAAAAATATTTATTTCTTTTTCAAGACGTTTATCTAAATTTATTCTTTTAATTTGAAAAGACAATTGTTTATAAAGCAATTCACTAATATCACTAAATTTTTTTATTTCAAATTTCACTATGATACCATCTTCAATTATTGAAGTATTGGCATGAAAAAATTGAATATTCTCTGGTGTTTTTTCATAATATATATGAATAAAACTTTCTTCCGGGTTTTCTCCCGTAATTGTTCTTTTTTTATTATTACATTTATGACAAATAGGTACTAAATTTCTTGCATAAATTGCTAATAATTCAAATTTTGATCTAGGTAAATGATGATCTAATTCATCTGCTTCTGAAATTCCACAAAAAGGACATCTATTTGCTGCTGATAGTAGCAAAGACCTTAAATTTTCAAGTCTTCTTCCTTCTTGAACCTCATCATAAGCTTTGTAAAGAGCCTGTTTTGACTCTACTCGAATATTTACACCTTTAAACGACTCATCAACAACTCCCTGTGTTATGTCATATTTACTATAAATATAAATGATTTCAGATTGTTCAGATTCAGTTAATTCGTATTTAACAAGGCTATTTTTATATGTTAATGCTGATTTTAAATCATCCAATGAATTATCATCATTTGGCAAATTTATTTTCCACATTCTATTCTGTTTTATTATAAATTTTTGAAAGTAGATATGCCCGAGCTTGCATACTTAATTTGTTTTCAAACAATTCCTCAATCGCTTCATATAGTTTGTTACCAGAGTAATAGAATCGATCAGAATAATAGGATAACAATTTATCCAATTCTGAATGATAATCAGTATAATCACTTGACAAACCAAAAATGTGAGAGGTAATAATTCCAATGTTTTCGCCAAAGGTTTGTATTTCTGGTCTTTTTATTTGAATAATGTCACCCTTTCTTTGTATAACATAAACATTTGTGTATAATGTTTCTTGTAATACCACCGGGGAATGAGTAGCAACAATCATGAAAGCATTTTTTTTATTTAATATATAACGTATTGACTTCATTAAAATGGCAAGCAAAGGTGGGTGTAGATGTGATTCTGGTTCGTCAAAAAGAACTATACTGCGAGGATCAATATTTGCTAATAAATTCGTTAAAGAATGTAAAACAAACTTATGTCCAGTGCTTAATTTCAAAAAGAACTCCTTCAGATCCATTCTTTCAGGAGAAAACATTTCTTGATTTAATAAGTTATAAAAAGAAGGTTCTTCTCTTAAATATGTTAATATTGTTGAAAATAGCTCTTTTTTATCTTTTTTGACGTTAATTTCATTAATTGATCTTACAAATTCATCTGAAAGAGATTCATTTGATTTTAGAAACGTAACTTTTTGTCTATCTTCAATAATTTCTTGTTCAGTCAATTTACCATTTGAATCAACTTTAAAATCACTAATTGTATCATTTAATTCTTTTGACACATCTCGAATTCCACAAAAAATATAACGTCCGATTCCTTTGTTGATTTCTTTAGCAATTTGTTCTTTTTCTTGTAGGTTAATACCAGGTACTCTAAAATTATCAAAAGAACTATATGAAATACTAATTATTTTCGGGAAACCTAATCCGTTTGGCTCAATTATTCCAACTTGCTTTAAGGCATTTGA
Organism: Marinifilum sp.; assembly: GCA_020718065.1. Lineage (GTDB taxonomy): Bacteria > Bacteroidota > Bacteroidia > Bacteroidales > CG2-30-32-10 > CG2-30-32-10. The sequence continues at coordinate 18,184 of DYDE01000072.1, forward strand.
CTTTCTGTCAATAGAAGAAGCAAATGCTATTCGAGCTATTTTAGAAAGTAATGTACTTTTTCCTGATCCATTTCTTCCAATTATTACTATAATTCTATTCGGTAATGATTCATCATTAAAAGTTCCATATTTAGGTGAATCAAATTGAAACTTAATAGGTTCCATTAATCCTTGTATTTTAAAATCAAATGCAAGTTCTAAACTTGGAAGCTGTTTAAAGTCTTTAGATATGAGGATTGGAGCTAAGGTAAAAAGGTCGTCATTTATATCAATAGATCGAAATAAAGATATTTTCCATCCATCTTCATCCTCAAATCCTATTTTATTTTTTGGAAATATCACCACATCTCTTAATGCAAATAAAATTTTATCTATTAGCATTTTATCTAATTGTGCTATTCTTTCGTAATAATCAAGAGATTGACCTAAGGAACAAAAACTTGAATCTAACGATTCAATCGGTCCAGTTTCCAATATTAAAGAATCTAGTTTAGTTTGTCCTTTTTTAAGAATCTTAACTGAACCAATATAAATTGGCTCTCCATCATCAGTTTGATTGCCAGATAAATGTAAATGATATAAAGTCTGAAAATTATAATCATTCCAATTATCTCTTTCCAAATAAAAAGTTGCTTTAGGTTCGCTTTTGCTTAACTTATTTTTTGACCAATTTATAACTTCAATAAACATAAAATCTATTTTAATTTAATTTTTTTTTAAAATTAATTGTAAAAGTTTAAGCTGCAATTCCTTTCTAAATTCTATATTTAAAATTATAGTTTTGAAAATTATTATATTCCTTTTTTTTGTTTATTAATAATATATGCTTATCCCCTGTTGTACCTAAATAAATTTTTATCAGA
>DYDE01000073.1 GCA_020718065.1 Marinifilum sp.
AATTTACCCCACAGTGAACCAATTATGAAACTTGTTTCGTAGTGTTCTAATATTCTTCCTGTGCTTTTCTGAAACAGGAAGTAATATCGAAAGGCTTTACCATGGAGAGGATAAGGCCTTTTTCTTTATTATTGTTAAATATTTTTTAAATTATTCTTGGCAATGCAATTGAAGTTCATAAACAATTAGAACCTGGTTTATTGGATTCTGATTATCAGAAATGCTTGTTTTATGAACTTGTAAATGCTGGTTTGACTGTAATAATAGAAAAACCAATACCTATCATCTATAAAGATGTTAAGCTTGACCACAGAAATAGAATTGATTTACTACTAAAAAATTAAGTTGTAATAATGATAAAAAACGGTTGAAGCATATACAGATGTGCATATAATAAAGTACAAGTTCTAATTTATCTTAAATTAGGTAATTTTAAATTCGGGTTATTATAAAAATAATATGTTACAATACTCAAATCATGAATAAAAATTAAGTAACACCTCAAAAAAAATAATTAACCAATAAATGGAAATAAAAATAATAAACTATTGAAAGCAAGCCTTTTAGAGTTAAAAAAATTTTGCAGGTCTTTTAATTTGGTAGCAGTTTTTATAAATATTTTTATGTGCAAATAACTACATATTTAATCGAAAACATTGTAATAATAATAATTTTTAACTCCGAGTAAATATTTTCTTTATATTTCCTCTCTGTAATATTTTTTGTTATTAAGGTCAGAGGAAACCTACATTAATTTTTAATAGGTGATTGTGTATTTTATAAAATTTATGTAGGTTTGTTCTGTCAAAATTTGCCAATTAAAAGGAATTTGCATCGTGAAAAAGGTTTGTAATGAATAAAAAAGAAATATTAAAAGAATATATTCCCCCCTTTTTTCTTCGTAAAATAACAGGTTTGTTTTATGGTTGGAGTGGTAATTATAAATCATGGGAAGAAGCACAACAGCATTCTACCGGTTATGATTCTGCTTTGATACTAAACAAAGTGAAAGATGCTTTGCTGAAAGTTAAAAATGGCGAAGCTGTTTCTGAAAGAGATTCCATCAATTTTGATAAAATAGAATATTCTTTTCCTTTGCTTTCTGCACTTTTATGGATTGCCAATCAAAACAGAGGGGAAATCAATCTCATTGATTTTGGAGGTTCTTTAGGCAGCAGTTATTTTCAAAATAAAAAGTTCCTTGCCTATTTAAATAAAGTGAACTGGAATATTGTTGAACAAAAACATTTTATTGAGTGTGGTAAACAGTATTTTCAGGATGATAATCTGCAATTCTTCGAAAATATAGAAGAGTGTAGAAAAATACATAATGCAAATACCATTCTTTTATCAAGTGTATTGCAGTATATTGACAAACCCTATCAACTTTTAGATTATATTATTAAGCAGAAATTCAAATACATTATTTTTGACAGAACGCCTTTCTTGATGAATAAGAAAGATAGAATTACCATCCAGAAGGTGCATCCTAAAATATACAAAGCTACTTATCCCTGCTGGTTCTTTAATGAAGAAAAATTTGTCTGCTATTTTTCTGAACATTATGAATTGATTACTGAGTTTGATTCACTGGATAAAGCTAATATTAAGTCAGTTTTTAAAGGATTTATCTTTAAACTTAAGGAAAATGTTTAACTTTTGCACTCTTTTCGATTCCAATTACCTGAGCCGCGGGCTGGTGATGTATGATTCCCTGAAAAAACATGAAAATGATTTTCATTTATATGTTTTTGCATTTGATAATAAAGCCCACGAGATATTAAAAAAACTTGCATTAGATAAAGTAACCGTTATTTCACTCAAAGACTTTGAGAGTGAAGAATTACTGTCCGTTAAACCTGGTCGTTCAAAAGCTGAATATTGTTGGACATGCACTCCTTCAACCATTAAATATGTGATAGAAAAATATAAAGTTGATAATTGTACCTATATCGATGCTGACCTTTATTTTTACAATTCCCCAAAAGTTCTTTTTGATGAAATGGATAATAAGTCAGTCCTGATAACCGAACACCGTTATTCCAAAAAGTATGACAGATCAGTCATAGCAGGCAAGTATTGTGTTCAGTTTATCACATTCAAGAATAATATAGAAGGCTTAAAAGCTTTAAACTGGTGGCAGCAGGCTTGCATTGATTGGTGCTACGATCGATATGAAGATGGAAAATTTGGAGATCAAAAATATCTGGATGATTGGACTACACGTTTCGAAGGTGTGCATGTTTTGCAACATCTTGGCGGTGGTATAGCTCCATGGAATGTTCAGCAATATAGATTAATTAAAAATAAAGACAATCAATTACTTTTTACAACAAAACAAAATTTAACTAATTTTGTGCCGGTCTTTTATCATTATCATTATGTCCGTTTTTATAAAAATGACCTGGTGGATTTAGGCTGGTTCAAACTGACAAAAACTATAGTGGAGCATTTTTATAAGAATTATATTTGTGATTTAGAAAACGCAACAGTTAGAATAAAACAAATAGACCAGGGATTTGATAGTGGATTCAGACCTTTCTCAATAAAAGAAAGCAAGAGAATTAAAGATAAATTGAAGGTTTTATTTAAACTTATTACCAGGTATAACTTATTCGATAAAAAACATTTTTATAAAAAATCGCAAATTAAAAAATCGTAAATCAAAATGGCCTATATACTCAATTTAAAAACCTTCACAGATAAAAGAGGCAATCTTACTGTTATTGAAAAAATACTTCCATTTGATATTAAAAGGGTATTTTATATATATGGGGTAGATGATTCTATCCGTGGCGGTCATCGGCACCATAAAACCATTCAGGCTGCTATTTGTATTAAGGGCAGTTGTATGATATCTAATAATGATAATACCTTAAAGGAAGATTTCCTTTTAGATGCACCTTATAAATGTTTGATACTGGAACCAAAAGACTGGCATCAGATGCATCATTTTACCCCCGATGCCATTTTAATGGTTTTTGCCTCAGAATATTTCGAAGAAAAAGATTACATATACCAAAGCTACCAATGATAGAATACGAAAATTTAGGAAAATTAAATGAACCCTTCTTTGAGGAGTATGAAAAATCCTTTCATCAGTCCTTAACCAGCGGATGGTACATTCTTGGTAACAATGTCAGAAAATTTGAAGATGAGTTTGCCGGATATTGTGGCAGTAAATATTGTGTAGGTGTTGCCTCCGGTTTGGATGCATTAATCATTGCATTAAAATCTTTTAATTTTGAGAAAGATACAGAAGTAATTGTACCTTCCAATACTTATATTGCTACTATTCTGTCCATTGTTCACTTAGGATTAAAACCAATTTTGGTAGAGCCGAATATTAATACTTATAATATTGATCCCACTAAAATTGAGGATAAAATAAATAAAAACACCAGAGCGGTGATGGTAGTCCATTTGTATGGTAAAGCTTGTGAAATGGATAAAATTAACGATATTTGTAAAAAGAACAACTTAAAACTTATTGAGGATTGTGCCCAATCTCATGGTGCTACTTTTAAAGGACAAAAAACCGGCACCTTTGGCGATTTTGGTTGTTTCAGTTTTTATCCTACTAAAAATCTGGGGGCAATTGGTGATGCAGGTGCCATTACTACCAATAATGAAAATCTTTTTGAGACCATCAAAAAACTGAGAAATTATGGCTCATCGGTTAAATATGTGAATGACCTGGTAGGCTATAATTCCAGGCTGGATGAAGTACAGGCTGGTTTCTTATCAGTAAAACTGAAAAAACTGGACGAAATCAATAAGCATAAAAGAACTTTGGCTGATTTTTATTTATCTAAACTGAAAGATGATTTTATAAAACCGCAGATGGATAAAGATTATTTCGATGTTTACCATATCTTTAATATCCGACACCCAAAAAGGGATGCGTTGAGAAACTATCTGCTTGAAAATAATATTAAAACAGAAATTCATTATCCAATTCCTCCCCACCAGCAAAAAGCAATGGATGGAGTCTTTAAGGGAAATTACCCGATTTCAGAGGAAATTCATAAAACAACCTTAAGTCTGCCAATTTCATTCTATCATAAAGAAGCTGATATACATCAGGTTATAGAAGTTTTAAATAAATTTAAAGGGTAATAATGTTAAAGATTTCTGTCATTACTGTATGCTATAATAGCGAGCTTTTTATCAAAGATGCCATCGAATCTGTTTTAAATCAAACATATAAAAATATTGAATACATTATTATTGATGGAGGCTCTTCAGATAAAACATTGGACATTGTTAAATCCTATGGCAATAGAATTCATAAATTTATCAGCGAAAAAGACAAGGGTATTTATGATGCTATGAATAAAGGACTTAAACTTGCTACAGGAGATTATGTTTTCATTCTCAATTCAGATGATTTTTATATTAGAAACAATGTAATTGAAGAAATAATTAAACAATTAACAAATAATTTAACTGACTGTTTGTATGCTGATTTGATATATGTTAAAGCAGAAAACACAGAGAAACATGTACGTTATTGGAAATCTGGTAATTTTTTATTAAATTCATTTCAAAAAGGGTGGCATCCTCCTCATCCAACTTTTATTGTGAAAAAAAGTATTTATAAAAAATTTGGTTATTTTAATATTGGTTATTCATTAGCAGCTGATTTTGAACTAATGTTGCGTTTCCTCGAAAAAGAAAAAATAAGTACTCAATATTATCAAGTACCAATTATTAAAATGAGATTAGGAGGAGCAAGTAATAAGAATTTATTAAATATATTGAAACAAAATATTGAATGTTACAGAGCTTTTAAAAACAATGAATTGCCTGTTTCAATATTTTATCCATTATATAGGTTATTACCAAAATTAAAACAATATTTTAAATCAAAATAAATTAAAATATCTCTAACATGATTGAAAATAATCTCCTCTTAATCAGAGATACAGGAAATGAATCTATTTTTTAGAAAATAAAAATATTTTGTTGAGAATGTTTTATTGGCAAAAAAATACATAATATATAACAACAAAAATTTAGTATAATAAAAAAAGATTCTCATTTTTATAAAAACATGAAGACAATAATATATATTATAGTATTTTTTATGTCATTTATTTTGACTTTCTTAGCAAAATTTATTGCTAAAAAAAAATCTATCATAGATATACCTAATGAGCGTAGTTCACATACCATCCCTACTCCCAGGGGAGGTGGTATTGCTATTGCAATTTCCTGGTTTTTTGGCATAAGCGTTTTGTTTTATATGCAAATGATTCCAAAAGATCTTTATTTTGCTCTTTTGTGTGGTGTTTTTGTTTCTTGTATTAGCATATTGGATGATATCTATAGTCTTAAAGCTTTTCCTCGTCTTGCAGTTCAATCAGTTGCTGCTACCCTTGCATTATATTTCCTCGGAGGACTTCAAAAAATTGATTTAGTTTTTTTTGAAATAACGAATATTTATGTTCTATCTATACTAGCATTTATTGTCATTATTGGATTCGTAAATATCTATAATTTTATCGACGGCATTGATGGCTACGCGGCCTCTGAAGCAATTTTCATTTCTTTGGCAGCTTTCATTCTGATTAATGATAACCTACTTTTGATTTTGACTTTTGCTGTCCTGGGCTTTATTCCCTGGAACTGGCAAAAAGCAAAAATATTTATGGGTGATGTGGGTAGCACTCTTTTAGGTTTTACAATTGCTATACTTGCGGTTTATTATCAAAATACCTGTCAGGTCAATATTTTTTTCTGGATTATTATTTCTTCCTTATTTTGGTTTGATGCAATTGTAACTATATTAAGAAGATTGAAAAACAAAGAAAAATTGCAACAGGCACATCGAAAACATGCTTACCAGCGAATTGTTATTGCAGGATTCAGCCATCAGAAAACTGTTATATATTCATTGATAATTAATGCTTTTCTATTTATTTTAGCATTTATTGTTTATGAAAATCCCCAATACATCTTGCTTTGTATTTTAATCAATATTATTTTTCTAAATTTGATAATAAGAAAAATCGATAAAAAATTACCTTTTAAATAAATAAATATGATTAACCTTTTACAATGCTTAAAAAAAAAACAATACTTCACTATTTAAACTTTTATATTGGTTTACTATTAGTTTTTCTTATACCATTTGGTAATAAAATATTACCACCAATAATTGCAATTTGGATATGCTCTTGGATTATTGAAGGGAAATTTAAAACACGTTTTTCGAACTTTAAAAATAATAAAGTAATTGTATTATTATTAATTATTTTTTATATATGGCATGTAATTGGTTTGTTATATTCTGATAACCAAAAAAGCGGGTTATTCGATCTAGAAATAAAATTATCCATTTTTATTTTTCCAATTATTTTTTCTGGATTGAATTCAATTTATTATGAAAAATTTGATTTAGTTCTTAAGTCATTTATTATTGCTAATATTTTTGCTGCTTTAATGTGTTTATTTAAAGCATTTTATTTTGCTTTTTATTATATTGATATTGAAAATTTTAAAATGTTTTTTTTATATACAAAACTTTCAACATTTATTCACCCTACTTATTTTGCTATGTATTTGATTTTTTGCATTGCTTTAATTGAAAACATTTTAATCTCTCAAAATTTAAGTAAATTGACGAAAATACTATATTTATGTTGTATTTTATTCTTTATTTGTTTTGTTTTTCTTTTATCATCAAGGGCTGGTATTATTACGCTATTTGTAATTTGTTTAGGTTACTACATTTATTATTTAATAAATTTTAAAAATATAAGAATTAAAGTTATCTCATTAATTATGATGTTGGTTTTAATAATTTTAATGTTTTTCAATTCACGTTTTATGATGTTTATGAATAATTATTATTCAAAAAGCAATATAAAAAATGAAAGTAAAAACATTAAAATTATTGAACCAGTTGTTATAGATGAAAGTTCTAATGTTCGTGTAAATATTTGGAAATCCACATTATCAATATGTACTCAAAATTTTATTTTTGGTGTTGGTAGTGGAGATGTTAAAGATGTTTTAATTCAGAATTATGAAAAAGAAAAAAATATTAATGCCTTGAAAAATAGTTTAAATGTTCATAATCAATATGTTGAAACGTTATTTGGACAAGGTATTATTGGATTAATTATATTAATTTTAATATTTGTTAAAGCATTAATATTAAGTTTTAAATTAAAAAATAAGTTAATATTTATCTTTATAATTATTGTAGGTTTAAATTTTATTTTTGAATCAATGTTAAACACCCAAGCAGGAGTAGTTTTCTTTAGTTTTTTTTACTGCTTCCTCATATTAATAAGAAAAAATCCAAAACTTGACTTTTAAGTCTTTAAATTGTATTTTCTTATTTTAATTATTAATTCATAAAAAGAAGCAGTTAAAAAACTTAAAATTAATGAAATAAAAAACCATATCAAAGTTTTTAAAAGTAAATTTATATAAATGGGTGAGGTAGAGTCAACATAAATATTAATAATTCTATTTGAAAGTTGTATTTCTTTTTCAATCAACTGTTTCTTTTCAACAAGATTTATATATTCAGAATAAGTAGAATTGATAACTGTAAACGGATTTTTATTATTATATGATGCAACTCTTATAAATCTTTGAAGGCTATCTAATTCAATTATTTTTTTATTAATTTCTGTAAGAAGTTGTTTTTTTTGATTAATGTAAAAAGTATACTCTTCTTTTATAAGTGTATTTTTTTGTAAATAATTAATAAAAGCTGTTTTGGTTTGTACGCAACTTAAACTATCTTTTGATTGAATTTTAATTATAATTGAATTATTAATACCATATGTAACAGTATCTAGATTAATTTTAATAATATTATTTGAAACATCTTTTGATAAACTTAGTGTTTTGGAGAAAAAAATATTGTTATTTTGAAAATCTTCTATCAAAGTGTTAAATATTTGAAAAATTACACTATTGGGAACAATGTCTGAACTTCCAATTAATTTATTTTCATATTTCTTTTTTTCAATAAAACCTTTAAAGAACCCAAATGAAGTTCCTATTATTGTTATTAGAATAAAAATAAAAATTCTTTTTTTAATAAAAAAAATAAATTTTATTACTAATTCAATTAAATCAATTTCTTTCTCTTCTTTGTTTGCCATTGTTGCTTTTTTTTATTTAGCAAAATTATTAAAAAAATATAATTATCCAATTAAATAAAAAAAAGGCCTGATAAAAATCAAGCCCTTTCCATTTATTAAAACAGGATGAAAATTATACTAAGCCTTGTGCCATCATAGCTTCAGCAACTTTAACGAAACCACCGATGTTGGCTCCCTTAACATAGTTAACAAAGCTACCTTCTTTACCATACTTTACACAAGTTTTATGAATATTAATCATGATATTGTGCAATCTTTCATCAACTTCTTCTCTTGTCCAGGAAAGACGTAAAGAATTCTGACTCATTTCTAAACCTGAAGTTGCAACACCACCTGCATTTGCAGCTTTTCCAGGTCCATAAAGAATTTTATTATTGATATAAACTTCAATTGCATCTGGAGTTGAAGGCATATTTGCTCCTTCAGAAACACAAATACAACCATTTTTAACTAAAATTTTGGCTTCTTCGCCATTAACTTCATTTTGGGTAGCGCATGGTAAAGCCACATGACATTTTACAACCCATGGTCTTGCACCGTTTCCAACAAATTCACAACCATATTTGTCTGCATATTCTTTAATTCTTCCTCTTTTAATGTTTTTCAATTCCATAACATATGCAAGTTTTTCAGGAGTGATACCATTTGCATCATAAATATATCCTTCGGAATCTGATAAGGTAACACATTTTCCACCAAGATCATTTACTTTTTGAACTGCATACTGAGCAACGTTTCCAGAACCAGAAACTGCTACTATTTTACCTTTGAATGTTTCATTGATTGTTTTTAACATTTCTTCAGCAAAATATACACAACCATAGCCTGTAGCTTCTGGTCTTATTAAACTACCACCCCATTCAAGACCTTTACCAGTTAATACACCAGTGAATTCATTTCTTAAACGTTTATATTGTCCAAACATAAAACCAATTTCACGTCCACCTACACCAATATCGCCTGCTGGTACGTCAGTATCTGGTCCAATATGTCTTTGAAGTTCTGTCATAAAGCTTTGACAAAAACGCATCACTTCGTTGTCTGATTTGCCTTTTGGGTCAAAATCTGATCCTCCTTTTCCACCACCCATAGGCAATGTTGTTAAACTATTTTTGAATACTTGTTCAAATGCTAAAAATTTAAGAACACCTAAATTAACTGTGGGATGGAAACGTAAACCGCCTTTGTATGGACCAATGGCAGAGTTCATTTCAATTCTGAAACCTTTGTTTATTTCTATATCTCCTTTATCATTTAACCAAGGAACTCTAAACATTATAACTCTTTCTGGTTCTACAATTCTTTCAAGAATTTTTGCATCTTTGTATTTAGGATGCTCATCTAAAAAAGGGATAAGAGTTTCTACTACTTCTTGCACTGCTTGATGAAATTCTACTTCACCTTGATTTTTGGCAATTACTGCCTCCATAAATTTTTTTACTTTTGGATCCATTTTAAATAAATTTTAATTAAACATTAATTTGAAAATTAGTTTTAGAAATATTTGTCAATAGTAAATCTTTTAATACAGAACAATTGAAAATAAAAAAAAAATAAAAAAAAAATAATATAGTTAATTTAATCAAATATATTTTGCATGTAAATTTGTCAAATAATGTTAATTCGCTGAAATATAGATGCTAATAAAATAAACAAATAAACAAGGTTAATATCAATCATTATATTAATGATTTTTAAATGTATTGTAAATTATACATCTTTTTTCGTTTATTAAATAAACAGCAATTTTAAAATATGATTATTTATAAATATAAAATCAAATAGAATGTTATTTTTATTCTATTAATAAATTCGCATTATTAAAATTGTATTTTTGTGAACGGTTTATAATAAAATAAGTTATTAGAATTTTCTATGGAAGAACAAAATTATACCAAAGAAAGTATAGAGCAACTACTATACGAAAAAAGAGAAAGATTAAAAGAGTTAGGAGCAATAAATGAAACGACCAGAGTTCTGAAAGAAGATAAACCATTAAAAGAAAAGCTTCAACAAATTTGCAATATAATTCCACTTGCATGGCAATATCCAGAAAGTACTGTTGCCAGAATTAGATTTAGTGGGAATGAGTATGTAAGCAAAAATTTCATTGAGACTCCATGGATGCAAAAGAAGAACTTTGAAACCATTGATGATAAAGAAGGTTTTATTGAGATCTTTTATTTGAAAGAATTTCCCAATATTGATGAAGGTCCTTTTATGAAAGAAGAAAGGCATTTGATCAATAATCTTTCTATTATTATTTCTGGTTATTTAAATACAATTCTAGGAAAAGAATTACTCAAGAAAAAACAAAAAAATGAAAATCATAAAAAAGAAAATTTAAACGAAACACTTGATATAAATTCAAAAAACAGACAATTACTTCACAAATTTTTAATAAAACATAATTCTGATAGAGACATTTATCATGATTTAATGCCTTATAAAGTTAGAGAAATTCTACTGGTTGCAAATTTGTATGATGCTTATATTATTGAAAAAGAAGGGCGTTTTTTTGAACAGTTGTCAGGGGAATATTATCAACTAAATTTATCATCTGCGCCAAGAATTACTGGTGTTTCAACCCCTGAAGAAGCTTTGGAAAGACTTCAGTTTCAACATTACGATTTAGTGATTGTAATGATGGGTATTGATAAAGCAACTCCTTTAGATTTAAGTAAAATAATAAAACAGATTTATCCTAATATTCCAATTTTGTTATTATTAAATAATAATAGTGATATTGGTGTTTTTGAAGATGGGAGTAAAAAACTATCATACATAGATAAGGTATTTGTTTGGAATGGGGATTCTAAAATATTTTTAGCTATGGTTAAATATATTGAAGATAAATTGAATGTTGAAAATGATACTAAAATTGGATTTGTAAGAGTAATTCTTTTAGTGGAGGATTCGGCAAAATATTATTCGAGATACCTTCCAATTATTTATTCTATTGTTATTGAACAAACACAATCTTTAATTGAAGAAGTAAATACTGATGAATTATATAAACTTCTTAGAATGCGTGCAAGACCAAAAATAATTTTGGTATCAAATTACGAAGAAGCAATTGAAATTTTTAATAAGTATAAAGAGTATTTGCTCTGTTTAATAACCGATGTGAAGTTTGAAAGAGATGGAAAACTGGATGATCAGGCTGGAATAAAGCTTGTAGAATATGCAAAATCTGAGGTAAATGATTTGCCGGCTCTATTGCAATCTTCCGATATTGATAATGCTTCTCATGCATTTAAATTAAAAGTGAGTTTTGTAAATAAAAATTCAGATAGTTTAATTCAGGATTTAAAAAGTTTTATTAATTATTATCTCGGTTTTGGGAGCTTTATTTATAAGAATAGTGATGGTAGGCAAATAGCTGTTGCTAAAACTTTAAAAGAATTTGAAACTCATTTAAGAACTATTCAAACCGACTCATTGGTTTATCATGGAAAGCGAAATCACTTTTCAAATTGGTTAATGGCAAGGGGTGAAATTCAGATTGCAAAAAAAATTAAACCTATTAAGGTCGAAGATTTTAAAGTAACAGAAGAAATTAGGTTATACATGCTTGATGTCATACATAAATATATGTATGAAAAAAACAAAGGTAAGGTTATTAATTTTGATGAAGTCGCAATTTTAGATGAAACAACAATAGTAAGCCTTGCAACCGGCTCACTTGGTGGAAAAGGTAGAGGATTGGCGTTTATTAATGCTTTGATTTATAACTTTAATTTTATTGAACTTGTTGAGGATATAAATATTAGAACTCCCCGAACTTCTATTATAGGAACTGATGAGTTTGAATATTTTATAAATAATAATGATTTGTATGAAAAGATTTATAAAGAATCAGATTATGATCAGGTTAAAAAAATATGTGTTCAAGGAAAGTTGACAGAAACACTGACAAGAAAGTTAAGGAAATATTTAGAAATTATCAATAAACCTATAGCCATTCGATCTTCGAGTTTATTTGAAGATTCATTGATGCAACCATTTGCAGGGATTTTTGATACTTTCTTATTGCCCAATAATCACCCAGATTTGGAGGTTCGGTTAGAACAAACTATGAATGCTATTAAACTTGTTTATGCTTCTATATTTTCACCAACAGCTAGAGCTTATTTTGAAGCAGTGAATTATAAAATTGAAGAAGAAAAAATGGCTGTGATTATTCAGGAAGTAGTTGGGAACCAATATGAAGAAACTTTTTATCCTCATATAAGTGGAGTTGCTCAGTCATACAATTATTATCCTATTTCATACATGAAACCAGAAGAAGGTTTTGCTGTACTTGCAGTTGGTCTGGGTAAGTATGTGGTAGAAGGTGAAAAGACCTATCGTTTTTCTCCAGTACATCCAAATTTAGAAATATATACAGCTAAGGATTTATATAAAAATTCCCAACTTCATTTTTATGCTGTGGATATGAAGGCCAAGGAGATTAATTTACTTGAAGGTGAAGATGCTGCATTAGTAAAATTAGATATAGATAAAGCTGAAAAACATGGCAATATTAATCATTGTGCTTCTGTTTATGATTTAACCAATGAAAGAACTGTTCCTGGGATTACTCAGGCTGGACCCAGAGTTATTAATTTTGCAAATATTATCAGGTATAATTATATTCCTTTAGCTCAAACGATCCATGTAATTTTAGATATTGTTGAAGAAGCAATGGGTTCTCCTGTAGAGATGGAATTTGCTGTGGATCTAACAAAAGACAAAAAGGGGTTTACATCATTTTATTTATTACAAATTAAGCCATTAATAAAAAATGTGTTCGATATAAATGTTGATATTGAAAATATTGATACTAATAAATTATTGTTATATTCTGAAAATGGAATGGGTAATGGCAGGATAGATTATATTACTGATGTTATTTATGTTGATATTAAGCAATTTGATAAGCTTAAAACTGAAAAAATGCGTGATGAGATTGAACTGCTTAATTTAGAAATGGTTAAAAACAACAGAAAATATATTTTAATTGGACCTGGAAGATGGGGAACACGTGATAGATTTATTGGAATACCAGTTGTCTGGTCGCAAATATCTAATGCAAAAATAATTGTAGAAGTAAGTTTAGAAGATTTTCCACTTGATGCCTCTTTGGGTTCGCACTTTTTTCACAATGTAGTTTCTATGAATGTTGGTTATTTTTCTGTTAAACATAGTTCTTTAATTGATTTTATCAATTGGGAAGAATTAAGTAAACAAAATATTATTAAAGAAACTAAATTTTTTAAACATGTACGTTTCGATAATCCTTTAGAAGTAATAATGGATGGAAAGAAAAGAGCCTCTATGATATATTTTTCAAAATAAAATCAACTTATGTTTATAATAAAGCAGAATATATTATCAAAATAAAATAAACTTTAAATATTGGTATGGAAGCAAAAGAAAAAAATAAATACAGTGAGTTAGATGTTAAGTACGATTTTGATGAAATATCATTCGATAAGCTTATGCAACAACGCATTATTAATGTATTGCTTATTTGTAGTAATTATGATTCATTCATGCTGGAGGAAGATGGCAGAATCAATGAAAAAATATTTAATGAATATGTTTCATTAAATTTACGTTATCCGCCTCAGTTTACCAGAGCAAGTTCATATGAACAAACTTTTGAATTATTAGAAAAGTATGAGTTCAATCTGATAATTACAATGTTAAATATTGAAGATATTGATGCTTTTGAACTATCTAATAAGATAAAAAGGAGATACCCTAATAAACCTATTGTTGTTTTAACTCACTTTTCGCGAGAAGTGTCCATGAAATTAGCCAATGAAGATTTATCTTCTATTGATTATGTTTTTTCATGGCTTGGTAATAGTAGCATTTTGCTAGCAATTATAAAATTAATTGAAGACAAAATGAATGCTCGGATTGATATTGAGCAAATTGGAGTTCAGGCGGTTTTGTTGGTTGAAGATTCTATTCGTTATTATTCAATATATCTGCCAATAATTTACAAAATATTAATTGAGCAAAATAATGAATTGATGGAAGAGGGATTGAATCCTCACCAGAAAACAATGAGTATGCGTGCCAGACCCAAAGTTCTTCTCGCAAAATCTTATGAAGAAGGTATTCAGATTTATGAAAAATATAAACATAATCTATTAGGTGTTATTACAGATGTGAGTTATTCAAGAAATGGAGAAAGAGATCGTGAAGCAGGAATTAAACTTAGCAGACATATAAGAGAAACAAATAAACATATTCCCATATTATTGCAATCGTCTGATTTTATTGAAAAAGAAATATTAGACGAATTAAAGGTGAGATTTATTGATAAATATTCAAAAACACTTTTAAATGATTTAAGACAATATATTAAAGAAATCTATGGATTTGGAGATTTTATTTTTGTTGACCCAGAAACAGAAGTAGAAATTGATAGGGCGAATAATCTTCATTCTTTACAAGTAAAACTTTCTACAGTTCCATTAAATAGTATGGATTACCATATTCGCAGCAACCATTTTTCGAGATGGTTAAAAGCCAGGGCTTTATTTCCTTTAGCAATACTGTTTAGAGAAAAAGATCGTAACGATTTTGAGAATGTTGAAGAAGTTAGGGATTATTTGATTGAAACGATCTTAAATTATAGAAAAAATAAAGGACGTGGTGTTATTGCAACAAAATTTGATGAATATGCAATATTTTCAAGAATTGGAGATGGTTTGCTTGGTGGTAAAGCCAGAGGTTTGGCATTTTCTGATCATTTTATTCAGAAACATAAAATAATGTTCAAATACGATGATGTTATTATCTCAATTCCAAGGACTGTTGTTTTAACTACTGATATATATGACGATTTTATGCAGATTAATGATCTTTATAAAATTGCATTGTCTGATATGAATGATGAAGAAATATTATTAAGATTTGTTTATGCAAAACTACCTGAAAGATTAATAGAAGAGCTTAAACAAGTGTTGAATTCTTTTAATAAACCATTGGCCGTCAGATCATCAAGCTTACTAGAAGATTCGCATTACCAGCCTTTTGCCGGTATTTATTCTACTTATATGATTCCAAATAATGATAAGGATGAAATGGTTCGGTTGATGCAACTCGAAATGGCAATTAAAAGTGTTTATGCATCAGTTTTTTATAAAGATAGCAAGGCATATATTGCTGCAACTTCGAATGTTATTGATGAAGAAAAAATGGCAGTTGTAATACAAGAAGTTACAGGTTCTGCTTATGGACAGAAATATTATCCTTCTCTTTCTGGTGTAGCCAGATCAATAAATTTTTATCCTATTGAACCTGAAAAATCAGTAGATGGGGTTGCTAATATAGCTTTAGGTCTTGGTAAAACAATTGTTGATGGTGGAGTTTCGTTGAGGTTTTGTCCTAAGTTTCCCAAAAAAGTATTACAATTGTCAACTACTGAACTTGCTCTAAGAGATACACAAAAAGAGTTTTATGCTTTAAATTTAGAAGCATTTAGCTTTAGGCCTTCCATAGATGAAAGTGTTAATTTACTTAAACTGAAAATTGAAGATGCTTTACCTGATGGCTCTTTAACCAATATTGCATCTACATTTGATTATCAAGATTCAGTTATTAGAGATGGCATTAATTATCAGGGGAAAAAGCTTATTACATTTGCAAACATATTGAAATATAATAGGTTTCCTTTGTCTGAAATTCTTAAAACCTTGCTTGAAATCGGGCAAAAGGAAATGAATAACCCTGTTGAAATTGAATTTGCAGTAAACTTTGAGGCTGATGATAATCAACCAAAAACATTTAGTTTTTTGCAAATTAGACCTATTGTTGAAGAATCAGATAAGCATATTATTAAAATAGACGATGTTAAGAATGAAGATACTATTATTGTTTCAAATTCAGCTCTGGGAAATGGTGTAATTAATAATATTTTCGATTTAATATATATTAAACCAGAAACCTTCAATCCAGCAAATAGTCAACTTATAGCTAATAGAATTGAGGAAATAAATAACTTATTTATAAACGACAAAAGAAATTATATTATTATTGCTCCTGGACGGTGGGGTTCCAGCGATCCTTGGCTCGGAATACCGGTAAAATGGTCGCAAATTTCTCAGGCTAGAGTTATTGTTGAAGCAGGATTGGATAATTATCGTATTGACCCAAGTCAGGGAACCCATTTTTTCCAAAATCTTACATCTTTTGGTGTTGGATACCTTACAATTAATCCATTTATCAAAGATGGCTATTATAATTTAGAATATCTTGCTAGTCAAAAAGAATTTTATGAGGATGAATTTCTCAGACATATTCGCTTTGAAAAACAAATACCTATAAAAATTGATGGGAAAAGCAACAAGGGTGTTATATTTATAAGTAAATGATTTTTCTAATGAAAAATATGCTGGTTCTAACTTATTGGAGTTATAAGGATGCTTTAATTCAAACATATACCTTGCCTTATGTTCGAATTATTCGAAAAAACATCCCTAAAAGCAGCAAGATATTCTTATTTACATTTGAACAGAGTCATTTAAAAATGACTTCAAATGAATGGAAAGAAGAAAAAGAGATGTTATCATCTGAAGGCATTTATTTATTGAGATTTTCTTATTCTCATTTTGGATTAATTGCAATTATTAAAATTATTCTTTTAATTTTTCGTCTTTTAGGTGTATGTATATTTAAAAATATTAGTAAAATTCATGCTTGGTGCACGCCAGCTGGGGCTATTGGTTATCTTTTATCAATAATTACAGGAAAACCTTTAATTATTGATAGTTATGAACCTCATGCTGAATCTATGGTTGAAAATGGAAATTGGCGAAGAAAAAGCTTTGCTTTTAAACTTTTGTTTTATCTGGAAAAAAAACAGACAAAAAGGGCAAAAGCATTTATCGCAACAACACATGGAATGAAACATTATGCACAACTTAAATACAATGTTAACCCTAATGTTTTTTTTGTAAAACCTGCATGTATCAATTTTCATAATTTATATAAGAACGATTATGATGATGAAACTCTTAAGAAACAATTAAAAATTAAAGATGAAATTGTTTGTGTTTATGCTGGTAAAATAGGCGGAATCTATTTAGAAAAAGAGATATTCGATTTTTTTAAAGTTGCTAATGAATACTGGAATGGTAACTTTAAAATTATAATGTTAACAAGTACTATTCCTGAAATTATTCATCAATTTTGTAAAGAGTCAGATTTACAGGAAAATAATGTTTTTATTAAATTCGTTTCTCAAAATGAAGTGTTTAAATATATGGCAATTGCCGATTTTGCAATAAATCCAGTAAAACCTGTTCCAACAAAACGTTTTTGTACTTCAATTAAAGATGGGGAGTATTGGGCTATGGGACTACCGATTGTGATTACACCAGATATTTCAGACGATTCAGAAATAATAGCTAATAATAATATAGGTTCTGTCTTAAAATCTTTAAATAATGAAGGTTATTTAACAGCTATTAAAGAGATAGATGATTTGTTGAAAAACACAAATAAAACTCTTATGAAAAATAAAATAAAAAAGATTGCAGAACAATTTAGAAGTATTCAGATAGCTGAAGAAATTTATGGTAAAATATATGCTACATGAAAATAAAAGATTACTTAATCATTTTTCAGCTTTTTAATATATAAAATAATCAATCCTGAAGTGAAAAAAGGCATCAAAGGGATTCGATATCTAGCCAATGCTCCAAAATTTGCAGTACTTAATCCTACAGAAAATGCAAAGAAAATAGAATAAAGAAATATAAAAATTAAAAGTGGATCATGAATAATATTTCGGGTGCTTTTTAAAAAGCCTCCTGAAAAAATAAAAACATAAAGTGTTAAAATTAGTAAAATGGAATTTTCTAAACCAGAAATAATCATTAATATAGTATTGGCTTCCCAGATAAATGGTCGGTAAAGACCTGCTAAAATTGCATCTGGTACTTTTTTTGCAATGTCAGCAGTTGTTTTAAATTCTCCAATATTATAATAATTTATCCCATATTGTTCAGCTCTTATAAGGTCTTGTTGAGTTATCTGTGCTTTTTTTACCATGCTTTCCAAATCAGAATATTTACCTAATTGCTCTTTAAAGAGGGTTAAAGCAAAATTTGCAATTATAAATGCAACCAATACAATAAATGGTGCAATTATGAATCTTGTAGCCAGGTTTTTAATTTTTGCTATTTTATTATACAAACCCCAAATTAATGTTCCAGGAAAAAGTGCAACAATGATGTATGGTTTTAGTGATAATATAACAAAGATGTTTATTATAAGTAATATCAAGTTTATAGAAATGTTTTTTTTCTTTATAAAAACCTTATAAAAATTATAAGTGTACCAACAGGAAGCCGAAAGCGTAAATGTGTCTTTTAAAATCCCAGAACCCCAAAATAAAACTGATGGTAGAAAAAGAACTGTTATAGCAAAGAGTTTGTTATTATTTGGATACAATTCACAAAACATTTGGTATAGTTTCCAAATACCAATATATGCAATTACTGCTAATAAAATAGTAGCTGTAAAATAATTTTTAAATGATAATATTAAAAAAGGATTGATAAATCTAACAACAGCAAAAGCCTGATCATCTGAATAATACCACGGATAGCCAGTGTAAATATCAAAAATGGAAGAATTATGAGCGCTCAAATTTCCAAACATGATTGAAAAATAGGCATAAAGATCTTTATTAAAAAGATTGCATAAAGTCTCACTACTTCTGTAATATCCAATAGTATCCCCACCTTCGTCATAATAAAAAATATAAATCAAGCAGAATATTATTCCACCAATAATCTTAAAAAACAATCCACTTATGAAAAATTTAAATTCTGGCTTTAAAACTATATTTCTAGCCCTAATATTTCTACTAA
>DYDE01000074.1:0-13840 GCA_020718065.1 Marinifilum sp.
ATGCAAAAATAATCCTTTATTTTCTATTGCGTAATCTGGGTTTATAGCATAAAATCAAAAAAAAAACTTTTGAAAATCCGTAATAAAATAACTACATTATTCATTTTAGTATTTTGCATCTTAGCTGCATCTCTATTTTTTATTATCAGAACAGAACGAAGCAAAACAAAATTATTAATAGAATCGCACGAAAGCACTCAAAAAAACAGCATTGAAAATTTATTGAAGTTTAAATCAGAACTGTTAAATAAAATAGTTTTCGATTATACCTATTGGGACGATATGGTAAATTTTGTTAAAACAGGAGATACTGTTTGGGCAAAATATAACCTAAACACATTATATATTTCCTATCAGATAACATCATCATGTGTTTATAATAATGAAAAAGAGCTTATTTATCATTGTTGTAACATTCCAGAACTAGATTCAAGCAAAGGATTGATCCCAAATTCAGCCTTTGATCTACTAAATAAAAATAAATTTTATAGTTTTTTTATCAACACAAAAGCTGGATTAATAGAAATAAGTGGTGCAACAATACATCCCACTAAAGATATTGACAGAAAAACAAAATCACAAGGTTACTTTTATTGTGCAAGATTATGGGACAACAAATACATCAGCGATTTAGCTAATATTTCGGGTTGTAAAGTTTCAGTTTATCCTTTTGACAAAGAAATTCCAAAAAGCAACCAATCTTTAATAATTACTTCTCATACAATATATGATTCAAACCAGCTACCCTTAATTAATTTGGTTTGTGAAAAAAGTCTCACTTACGTTTCTCATTTCAGAGATCTAACTTTTAACACTTTTGCTTTTTTTTCATTAATAACTTTATTGTTAATTATTACTTTTGGAGTTTCATTTAATTACCTTGTAAATAAACCAATTACCATTATTACAAGATTTTTGGATTCTCAGGATTTAAATGTAATAAGTAAATTAAAGAACAAAAGAAACGAATTTGGAAGAATATCTAAATTACTTATTGAATCATTTAATCATAAAATAGAAATTGAAAACGAAGTTAAAGAACGTCGGGCTATTCAAAACTCATTGTTAGAAAGTCAGAAAAGACTTCAGACAATCATCAATAATGCTCCGAATGTTGCTATAGAAGGATATGATATTAATGGAAAAGTATTGTTCTGGAACGAAGCTGCAACAAAAATATTTGGTTTTACAGAACAAGAAGTAATTGGAAAATCTATCGATCAATCAATTCTTGATGTACAAGCAACAAAAGAGTTTATTGAAACATTAAAACAAATAGATAAAACAAATATAGCCACAGAACCAACCGAATGGGTAGTAAAAACAAAAGATAAAAAAGCAAAAACAGTTCTTTCAACAATATTTCCTGTATATTCAGATATAACAGACGAAAAATTCTTTGTTTGTATGGACGTTGATATGTCGGACAGAAAAGAATTACAAATAGAGCTTCAATTAAAAAACGAAGAAATTATTGCACAAAACGAAGAACTAACAGTTGCAAACGAAGAATTAACAGAACTATATTCTACAGTAAGAAATAGCGAAGAAATATTTCGCTCTGTAATAATGCAGGCAAATGATGGAATAGTTTTGCTGGATCCTGAATGTAAAATTATTCAATGGAACAAAGCTACTGAAAAAATAACAGGATTTACTGCTGAAGAAACTATTGGAAAATACTCATGGGATGTTGAAATTGAATTGCTACCACTTGAAAAAAGAACCCCTAAAACAAAAGCAAAAATCGAAACCATTGTTCAACAAATAGCCGAAACAAGAAAAGTATCAGAAAAAACGCAACATATAGAAGGATTTATATTATCTAAAAAAGATAAGAAAACAAAATACATACAACTTTCCTCCTTTATTATTAATACAGAAAAAAGTTTCTTGATCGGAAGAGTTGTTCATGACTTAACAAACATATTAGAAGCAAAAAAGACTCTAGAAAAAAACGAGAAAAAATATAGAGAACTCACCGAATTACTCCCTATTGTTGTTTTTGAAACCGATTTGCAAGCCAATTTTACTTATTTAAACAAAAAAGCACATGATTTGTTCGGATATGCATCTACAGATATAGAAAAAGGTTTAAGTATTTTTGACGTAGTACCCAAAAACAGGCACGAAGAGGTAATGCTTAGGATAGGAGATATTATTCAGAATGAAAAAGATGATATCACATTGGAATCTATCATTTACACTAAAGGGGGGAAGGAAATACTCTGTAACATTTATCCCAAAATATATAAAGATAACAACAATCAACCTATCGGAGTAAGAGGTGTGGTGGTAGATATTTCATTACAAAAACAAACTGAAGAATTACACAATCAATTAGAGATTTCTAAAAAAACAACAGAAATAAAACAACAGTTTCTTGCAAACATGAGTCACGAAATTCGTACTCCAATGATGGGCATTATTGGAATGATCGATTTACTTTATAAAACAGAAATTTCAGGACAACAACAAGATTATTTAGAAACGATAAAAGATTCATCAGAAACCTTACTTAATATAATCAACGACATACTCGAATTATCAAAAATCGAATCAGGTAAAACAGAAATAAAACCGGTTCCTTTTAATATTCATAATATCACCTATAAAATAAAAACACTTTTTGCTGCTTTGGCAAAACACAAAAACATCAGATATAATACAAGTTATACCAATGATTTGCCCGATTATATTTACGCTGACGAAAACAAGATAACGCAAATAATAACCAATCTTGTTGCAAATGCTGTAAAATTTACCCAACAAGGCAGTGTAACAGCTAAATTCAGTTTATTATCTAATATTGATAATATACTACAAGTGAAAATAGAAGTAATAGATACCGGTATTGGAATAAATGCTAAAGATCAGGAAATGATTTTTTCTACATTTACTCAGGTAGAATCTGCCAATACCAGAAATTTTGAAGGCACAGGTTTGGGATTATCAATTTGTAAAAAATTAGCCAATATGTTGGGTGGCGAAATAGGTGTTATAAGTGAATCGGGAAAAGGAAGTACTTTTTGGTTTACATTTATTGCTGAAAATGTGAATGAAGATCAAATAATGAAAACAGTCAATAAGCAAGAAAAATCTGATATTCAAAAACTAAACCTTTCAATATTATTGGTTGAAGATAAATTTGTAAATCAAAAAGTAATAGAATTGATGCTTAAAGATGCTGGTTGCAAAGTAGATATTGCTTCAAACGGAGAAATAGCATTAGAAAAGTACGAACCAAATAAATATGACCTTATTCTAATGGATATTCAGATGCCAGTAATGGATGGAATAACCACATTAAACATTTTAAAGAAAAAATACAAACATCTAGAACCCATAATAGCTTTAAGTGCAAATGTTATGGAAGGCGATGAAGAACATTATCTGGCAGAAGGAATGAATGATTATATTGGCAAACCTGTTAGCCAAAAAAACCTTGTCGAAATTATAGCTAAGTGGACTATCAATCTGAAGAAATAAGTTTTCTAATGTAAATTAGGAAGAGTATATCAAAATTGTATGTGATTCTTTATGTTTTCTTACTTGATTAAAAACGCTATTCAATATTTCTGTACTTTTAACTTTAAGTACTTTAGACACTTTAGCTCACTTTAGGCATTTTTAAGTAATACACACCTAACAATCCTATACAATTTGCTTCCTTAACATATTTAAGGCAGTAATTGATGCCCTCTGTATATTTCTTTCTCTGTTTTCTCCAAAGGTAAATTTTTTAGCAAAGACATCTGTTTTGTTTGCTATTGCAATCCATGTTGTACCTACAGGTTTATTTTCAGTTCCCCCATCAGGGCCTGCAACACCTGAAGTTGCTATTGCATAATCTACATTAAAAAGATTTCTTATATTCAAAGCCATTTGCTTAACAACTTCTTCGCTCACTGCACCATTTGCAATTATACTTTCTTTATTAACACCCAAAAGTTTTGTTTTAATTTCATTTGCATAACATATCACTGAGCCTTTAAAATATACTGAACTTCCAGGAATACTGGTAATAAGATGAGCAATATATCCTCCCGTACAACTTTCGGCAGTAGCAATTGTTTCATTCTTATTCTTGAGTAATTTCCCAACAATTGCTTCTAATCTATCATTATCATAACCATAAATATAATCTGGAATTATTTGTTGAAGAAATTCGGTTTGTTTTTTGATTTCGTTCAATAATGTATTCTCATCATTTCCTTTTGCAGTCATTCTTAACCTTACAATTCCAGGAGATGGCAAATACGCAAGCTTAATATATGAAGGCAATGCTTTTTCCCAATTGGCAATTATCTCAGATAAAAAAGATTCGCCTATACCTTGTGTTAAAATAGTTTTATGACAAACAGCACTTAACTTAAATTTGTTTTTCAATTTAGGCAAAATGCTTTCTTCCATCATTTGTTTCATTTCGAAAGGCACACCTGGCATAGAAACAAATATTTTATTATTTTTCTCGAACCACATTCCAGGAGCGGTTCCACAATTATTTGTTATCGGTTCGCAGTTTGCAGGAATCTCAGCCTGAGCTTTATTAATTTCAGTTACTTTTAAATTTAAACTCTTAAAAAATGATTGTATCTTTTGGTAAGTATTTTCATTAAAAACCAAAGTGGTATTAAAGAATTCACAAAGGGTTTTCTTGGTAATATCATCGTTAGTTGGCCCAAGACCTCCAGTAATAATTATTATATCAACTTCTTGTTCAGCATCAGATAATGATTTTAAAATATGCTGTTTTTGGTCAGAGACAGATGTAATTTGATAAACATCTATTCCAACTAAATTTAATTGTTGTGCCATCCACGCCGAGTTGGTATCAACAACCTGACCTATCAATAACTCATCCCCAATTGTAATTATTTCAGCTTGCATTGTTTATTTAATTTAAACTAAATTATCCATTAAAAACCATCATACACTCTTGTTAAATAATTATTCAATATCAAAAAGTTTAAGTTGGTTCTTACTTATATGATAGTCATGCTTTGGCATTGCCTGATTTCTTTCCATATAAAACTGAACAGCTTTCTTAAATAGCTTTACAGGAGTAGTTTTTCTGGCTTTACAATAATCCTGTATTATTGCTTTTTGATTTGTGGTAATTTTAAAACCAATTTTTTTATATCTGAGTTTCTTTCTTCTTGCCATTTTAAAATTATTTTAAATTTAATTATAAAAGCTTTTTTAGCATGTTAATAAAAAAATCTGCCTCTTCAAAAGTATTATATTTACTAAAAGATAAACGAATAGTCGGTTTATCTTTATTCACATTCAATGCATTTATAACATGAGAAACATTCGTACTACCAGAGGCGCATGCACTTCCACCTGAAACAGCAATTCCTTCTATATCCAAATTATAAAGCAACATTTCACTTTTCTCAGTTTTTGGTAATGAACAGTTAATAATCGTATAAAGTCCTTTATTCTCCGAATCTCCATTGAATTGAATATTCTCAACATTTTCTTTTAATTGTGCAATAGCATATGATTTCAAACCCATAATATGATTTTGATTATGTTCCATATTCATAGCAGCAATTTCCATTGCTTTTGCCATACCAACAATTCCATATAAATTCTCTGTACCAGCACGCATATTTCTTTCCTGGCCACCACCATAAATCAATGGTTCTATTTTGTTCTTTCCATTTATATATAAAAATCCAACACCTTTAGGACCATGAAATTTATGTGCAGATGACGAAACAAAATCAACTTTTATATTATTCAGATTGATATCATACTTTCCAATAGTTTGTACCATATCTGAATGAAACAAAACATTATGTTCGGCACACAATTCGCTCACATCTTTTATAGGTAAAAGATTTCCTATTTCATTATTGGCATGCATCAATGTTACAAATGAATTATCATAGGTTTCAATTAATTCTTCGAGATGATTAATATCAACCTGTCCCCTATCATTAAGTTTTGTATTGTGAACTTTTATCAAACCGCTTTTTTCAAACATTGCAAGGGTATGAGTAATTGCATGATGTTCGATAGTAGAAGTTATTATATTTTTCACACCCAAACCATTTATTACTGCATAAAGAACAGTATTGTTTGCTTCAGTTCCACATGATGTAAAAAAAATTTCTGAAGGCGAAGCTTTCAATATTTCAGCAATTGTTTTTCTTGAATTTTCAATCAACACTTTTGCTTCTCTGCCATAACGATGAATGGAAGATGGATTTCCAAATTTATCCATCAAAGTAGAATGCATTAGTTCAATTACATCTTTGTCTATAGGTGTGGTTGCAGCATTATCGAAATAGATATCCATATAATTTCATTTACAAATCAACCATGTTTGATTTTCATTATCAAAACGATCATTGTTAATATAAAAGTTACTGCATTAGCTAATATCAAAGGATAATCTAATATATATAAACCATATACCAGCCATAAAACAACACCAATATTAATGATGATATACATCCATAACGAAATATCTCTTGTTTGATGCGTTTTTAATACTTTTAATACCTGTGGTAATTGAGCAATTGTAGTACAAAAAGCAGCAATCATTCCTATAACTGATATCGTAGTATTTGTCATCAAATTAATTGCTTAATATCATTCATTATTTTTTGAGCCAAAGCATCTGCTTTTTCAATAGTATTACTTTCTGAATAAATTCTTATTATAGGTTCGGTATTTGACTTTCTTAAATGCACCCATTCTTTTTCAAATTCAATTCTAACCCCATCAATTGTACTAACAGGTTGATTTTCGAATTTTTTAGCCATACCAATTAATACTTTATCAATGTTGATATCAGGGGTAAGTTCAATTTTGTTTTTAGAAATACTATAATTAGGATAAGCTTCTCTCAATGCAGAACATGTTTTTTTTGACTTTGCAAGATGGGTTAAAAAGAGTGCAATACCAACCAATGCATCTCTTCCATAATGTAATTCAGGATATATAACACCTCCATTGCCTTCTCCCCCAATAATAGCATTTTCTTTTTTCATTAATTCCACTACATTAACTTCACCAACTGCTGATGCAAAATATTTACCACCCCTTTTCTCTGTTATATCTTTTAATGCTCTTGTTGATGACAGGTTAGAAACAGTATTTCCTGATTGATTAGATAAAATATAGTCGGATATAGCAACAAGTGTGTATTCCTCACCAAACATTCCACCATTTTCAGAAACAATAGCAAGTCTGTCAACATCCGGGTCAACAACAAATCCACAATTTGATTTAGTCTTAACAACTAATTTAGAAATTTCGCCAATATTTTCAGGAATTGGTTCTGGATTATGAGGAAATATACCATCTGGTTTACAATATAGTTCTTCTATATGTGAAACTCCCAGTTTTTTTAATAATAAAGGCAATACAATACCACCTGTAGAATTAACACAATCAATACAAATCTTAAAATTTGCTTTTTTAATTGCTTCTGTATCTACTAATGATAAGCTTAATATTTTATTAATATGTTTGTCTATCTGAGTATCATCAATACTATACGTTCCTATACTATCAATATCAGAAAAAACATAATTATCATTGTCAGCAATAGTAAGAACTTCAGTTCCTTCAGCAGAAGAGATAAATTCTCCTTTATTGTTAAGTAGCTTTAGAGCATTCCATTGTTTAGGATTATGACTTGCTGTAATAATAATACCACCATCTGCATTCAACTCAGTAATAGCCATTTCAACTGTAGGAGTTGTTGACAAACCAATATCAATAACATCAGCACCTATTCCTTGAATTGCACCAGTAACTAATTGATTTACCATACTACCAGAAATGCGTGCATCTCTTCCAATTACAATGCTAATTCTATTATTTTTACTTTTGTTTTTTATCCAATAAACAAAAGCAGCAGTATATCGCACAACATCAATTGGAGTTA
The DNA here is from genome assembly GCA_020718065.1 of Marinifilum sp. GTDB lineage: Bacteria > Bacteroidota > Bacteroidia > Bacteroidales > CG2-30-32-10 > CG2-30-32-10. The sequence continues at coordinate 7,910 of DYDE01000074.1, forward strand.
ATCCTTCTCCAACTTTACCACCTATAGTTCCTCTAATGCCTGAAATTGATTTAATTAATGTCATTTTTCTAAAATTTAAAGCTACAAATTTAACTGTTTGATTTTTTTATCTTTAAAAAACTTAAAATATTTTCTAAACAATAATGTTGAAAAGTAATACTATGAACTTTTAGGGAATTTTATTACCTTTGCAAAAAGAACAATTATGTTTGAAAATACAGACCAGCCAGAAGATGATAATGTGATAGAATTGGTTGGTAAATTTGAAAGAATGCAAGAAAAAGGTCAATGTAGTTATTTTGACATTGATGATTTCGAAAGTATTACAGATTACTATCTTGAAGATTTTAATATTTCTCAGGCTCTTGATGTTATTACTCTTGGATTAAATATTCATCCCCAATCCTCTTCTTTACTTCTAAGAAAAGCACAAATACTTGCATTTTCTAATAAAAATGAAAAAGCACTAACAGTTCTATCAAATGTTGAAAACATTGACCCTGCAAATTCAGAAATATTCCTAGCAAAAGGAGCCATTTATAGCCAGTTAAAAAACTACAACATGGCTATTGAGGAATATAATAAAGCTGCATCTGGTGCAGAATATCTTGATGAAGTTTATTGTAACATCGCATTTGAATATGAAAATTTAGGCAATTACGAAAAAGCACTTGAGTTTCTTAATAAAGCTCTTACTATAAATCCTAAAAATGAAGCTGCAATTTATGAAATGGGTTATTGTTATGAAATTTTCAACAAAACAGAAGATAGCATTGCATTCTTTAATTCTTTTTTAGAAGAACACCCCTATTCTGATATTGCCTGGTACAATTTGGGAAATGCTTATAGTAATACAAGTTTATTTGAAAAAGCAATTGATGCTTATGACTATTGTTTGGCTATTTCGGAAGACTTTTCGTCAGCACACTTTAATAAAGCCAATGCACTTGCCAATTTAGAAAAATATAACGAAGCAATAGAAGTTTACAAAGAAACATTCAAATACGAAGATCCCGAAGCTATCACTTATTATTACATAGGTGAGTGTTACGAAAAAATGAATGAATTTGAATCTGCATTAGATTGCTATCAAAGAGCTGTTGAAACAAATGATACATTTATTGATGCTTATCTTGGACTTGGAATTGTTAGCGATGAATTAAATAAAACCAGCGAAGCTATTCAATATTTAGAAAAAGCCATAAGTATTGACAATCAAAATTCAGAAGCCTGGTATATTTTAGGAGATATTCAATTTAAGGCTAATATGATAAGCGAGGCTTCAAATTCCTACCTGCAAGTAACACTAATATCTCCCCAAAATGAAGATATATGGCTCGATTATTCTGAAATATATGCTAAATCAAATGAATTTGATAAAGCAATTGAAACAATAAAACAAGGTATTGCTTTTCAACCTGATAATGCTTCATTGTATTATCGTTTAACTGCTTTTTATTTGAAAAACGCTAAATTATCAGATTCTATAGTTTGTTTCGAAATAGCTCTTACTAAGAATAAAGACATACATCAGGAACTTTTTGACTACTATCCTGATAGCAATAAAATAACAGCAATTACTGATTTAATATAACCTGTTAAATAAACTTACATGAATTTTACGTTACCACATTTACCTCAAAGACCTGAGAAACCCAGATCCAATGGATTGACTATGGTCATGGACAAAGGTTTGAGCATTAGAGAAGCTGAAAACCTTATTTCTTCTAGTTCTCATTTAATTGATTTTGTAAAATTGGGATTTGGTACTTCTGCTATTACCGGTGGTGTAGAAGAAAAAATAAGGATTTACAAAAATGCTGGTATTAGAGTTTATTTAGGAGGTACTTTATTTGAAGCTTTCATAATAAGAAATATGTTTAAGGAATATATTGACCTTATTGATAAATATGAATTAAACACTGTTGAAGTTTCCGATGGTTCTATGGAAATGAAACACGAAGAAAAGTGTTCCTATATTAAAGACTTATCAAAAAGTTGTTTCGTGCTTTCAGAGGTTGGTGCAAAAGATGCCGGAGTTGTTTTAAGTAATGACAAATGGATTGCAATGATGGGAAAAGAGTTGGAAGCTGGTTCGCAAGTTTTAATTGCTGAAGCAAGAGAAAGTGGAAATGTTGGCATATATAATTCAAATGGTTCTGCAAATACTTCATTGATTGATCAACTTATATCAAAAATACCACAAAACAAAATCTTATGGGAAGCACCACTCAAAACCCAGCAAGTTTGGTTTATTAATCATTTTGGTGCAAATGTAAACCTTGGCAATATTGCTCCAGTTGATGTTATTTCATTGGAAACTCTCAGATTGGGGTTAAGAGGAGATACTTTCTTTAATTTCTTACCCGATAATCTTAAAGAAAAAAAATTAAGCAACATATAATTCAAATCTAATATCTAATTTAAATAAGGAGGGCAAATTGGATAAAATTGCTTCAGCAGGGAATAAAGGAAAAGGGATACGCTCTGATTGCTTTGTTTCAATAGAAATTACTAAAAACTCAGGATTAGAAATCCAACTTGAAAGCAAAGTAAAAGTGCTTTATGGTGAAAGTATAAAAAAATTAGTTCATGAAATCTTTTCTTTTTTTGGAATTACAAATGCCAAAGTAATTATTGAAGATTTTGGTGCATTACCCTTTGTTTTAGCAGCACGAATTGAAGCAGCTATTAAACAATTAATTAATACTGAAAAGGAATTTCTTACAGCATTTCTTGAAGAAAACAAATATCAAACTACGAGAGAAAGAAACCGTATTTCTCGTCTCTATTTACCTGGGAATACACCACCTTTGATGATAAATGCAGGCGTACATAAACCTGATGGAATTATTCTTGATTTGGAAGACGCAGTTGCTCCAGCAAAAAAAGGAGAAGCAAGATTTCTGGTTCGGAATGCATTGCGTTCTCTCGACTTCTATGGCGTAGAAAGAATGGTAAGAATAAATCAGGTTCCAAAAGGCTTAGAAGATCTTGATTACATCATCCCTCATAATGTAAATCTTATCCTTATTCCTAAAGCTGAAAGTGCTGACCAAATCATACAAGTTGAAAATAAAATAAAAGAAATACAAAATAAGAAAGGAATAAATCATCCTGTATGGTATATGCCTATTATCGAAAGTAGTTTGGGTGTTCTTAAATCTCTCGAAATAGCTCAATCATCAAAGAATATAGTTGCCATGGCAATTGGTTTGGAAGATTATACAGCAGACCTGGGAACAAAAAGAACATTAGAAGCAACCGAATCTTTCTTTGCAAGGTGTCAGGTAGTAAATGCTTGCCGTGCAGCAGGTATTCAACCAATAGATTCTGTTTTCTCGGATGTTGCAGATATGGAAGGATTAAAACAAAATGTTCTTAAATCTAAATCTATAGGTTTTGACGGAATGGGATGCATACACCCAAGACAAATAAAAGTAATTCACGATAATTATGCTCCCGACAATGACGAAATAGAAAAAGCAAAGAAAATTGTAAACGCATTTATTGAAGCTACTGAAAAAGGGTTAGGAGTTGTGTCATTAGGAACTAAAATGATAGACCCTCCTGTTGTAAAAAGAGCTCAAAAACTAATAGATCTGGCAATTAATACAGGTAAATTATCAAAAAATTGGAGGGAAATTGAAAATGACAAAGTATAATTTAGTAAAAAATGCTGCCGGTAGAATGGTACCGACAGAAATAAATGGAAAAACCCTTGTTCCATTCATGGGTATAGGCAATTATCGCCCTACAGGAAGAAAATATGCTCCTCCAATAGCAACTTGCGCAGATTATCCAAGTGATGGAAATAAACTGATACCTTCACTTAAAGAAGCTTTAATTAAATCAGGTTTAAAAAATGGAATGACTATTTCTACTCATCACCATTTCAGAAATGGAGACCTGGTTGCACAACAAATATTTGATATTGCATTTGAGTTAGACATCAAAGATCTTGTATGGTTTCCTTCTGCTTCTTTTGAATGCCATTCTACTTTAATAAAATATCTCGAAGATGGGACTATTCATCATATTGAAGGAAGTATGAACGGTGCTCTTGGAAAATTTACAACCGAAGGGAAAATGAAAGGTGTTGGAGTTCTTCGTTCCCATGGTGGAAGATACCAGGCAGTTCAGGATGGCGATGTACATATTGATATTGCTGTTATTGCAGCTCCTACTGCTGATACATTTGGGAATGCAACCGGCGATAGAGGTCCTACAGCTTGCGGCTTACTTGGTTTTGCTTTGGCTGATTCCCAATATGCAGACAAAGTAATAATTGTTTCTGATAATCTTGTTCCTTTTCCCTGTGTTCCTTGGCAAATACATGGTAACAATGTTGATTATGTTGTAAACATAGACAAGATTGGCATACCTGAAAAAATTGTATCAGGAACTACTGAGATAACAAAAAGCCCTGATCGTCTCCTATTAGCAGAAATGACTGCACAATTTTGTGAAGAAGCGGGTATTGTTAAAGATGGATTTTCTTTTCAGGCAGGTGCAGGTGGCACTGCTTTGTCTATTGGAACCTACTTTGCGGATGCTTGTAGAGAAAAAGGAATTAAAGCACGTTTTGCAAGAGGCGGCAGCAACAAATATCTTGTTAAAATGCTTGAAGAAGGATTAACCGATTATATTCTCGACGGACAAACATTCGATTTGGAAGGGGTACGTTCTATGAGAGAAAATCCTGGACATTTAAATACAAGCCCTTTTACAAGTTATAATTATCATGGAAAAGGAAATTTCTCTTCTATGGTTGATGTTGTTATTTTGGGTGCAACAGAGGTTGATGTAAATTACAATGCAAATGTTGTTAGTCATTCTGATGGTTATTTATTACATGGAATTGGCGGATGGCAGAATTGTTTGTTCTCAAAATGCACCATATTGCCTATCCCTTTATTTAGAGACAGGATTCCTGTAATTAAAGATGAAGTTACTACTATTTGTGGTCCCGGAGAATTGATAGATGTTATTGTTACTGAAAGAGGTATTGCTATCAATCCTTTAAGAAAAGACCTGATAGAAAAACTTAAAAACTCTACTCTTCCAATTAAAACCATAGAACAATTGAAAGAGGAAGGTGAAAAGATATGTGGCGTACCTGACAAACCTAAATTTACTGATGAAGTTGTTGCTATTGTGAAGTGGGTGGATGGAACTGTAATTGATACTGTATGGAAAATTGACAAATAATTTAAAATTACAAAAAACAAAACCTGTTAGTAAAAGATTCTAACAGGTTTTTTAACATAAATTCTTCAAAGCTCAATAATACCTACAAATTACTAAGACATACTTTAGAATAATGAACTTACTTATAAAACAATCTCAATGAAGAAATATATTTTTATCATAACACCCATTATTATCCTAATAATAATAATCAAACTTTTTATTTTTTCTAAAGGAAAGAACGATGGTATTGGAGATAAAGAATACAAAGAAGGATTTAACAAATATTACAAAATATTTGCAATTGACATACCTGATAAAATGAACTTTTGTAATGAATTAGTTCCCATACAACATTACGATGTAAGAGAAAGCTTTGACAGAGAAATATTGGTTAACACTTATTGGCAATCACAAACCTTAATGTTTTTCAAAAGAGCAAACCGCTGGTTCCCTTTAATAGAAAGGATTCTTAAAAAGAACAATTTACCTGACGATCTTAAATACATTTCTATTATTGAAAGTGGGTTAATGAATGTAAAATCACCTGCTGGCGCCTCAGGTTACTGGCAATTTATGAAACCTACTGCCAAAAGCTATGGACTGGAAATTAGTGAAGAGGTGGATGAAAGATTTAATCTTGAAAAATCAACCGAAGCGGCTTGTAAATATTTTCAGGATGCTTATAAAATGTATAATAACTGGACATTGGTAGCGGCATCTTATAACATAGGGATGGGT
>DYDE01000074.1:13858-18899 GCA_020718065.1 Marinifilum sp.
CAAAATCAAAAAGTTTCTTCTTATTACGACCTTTTTTTAAATGAAGAAACCGGAAGATATGTTTATAGAATATTAGCTGTTAAATTGCTTTTGAATAATCCCAAAAATTATGGGTTTTATTTTAGAAAAAAGGATCTATATCCTGAAATTCCAACTTATTCAGTAAATATTGATTCATCTATAGCAGATCTTGCTCTCTTTTCTAAACATTATAATATTAATTATAAATTATTAAGGGATTTTAATCCCTGGATAATTGGATATACCCTTACTAATAAGGATAAGAAAATTTACAAATTTACTATTCCTAAAATTGATTCGCTCAATTATGATGTTTTGCTAAAAGATAGTGCTGAAGAAATTTTAAAATTAGAAGACAGTACAAAAACCAATAAATAGCAAGTGAAGGATAAGGATATGAAGGAGAAAGAAAAATCTGATAATACTTTAAATACACTGGAAAAGGAAAACAATGTTTCTGGTTTTGAAGAAAATCTTGAAATTTATGGTGCAAGGGTTCATAATTTAAAGAACATTGATGTTATTATTCCAAGAAACAAGCTTGTAGTTATCACCGGACTGAGTGGCAGCGGGAAATCTTCTCTGGCATTTGACACTATATATAATGAAGGTCAACGCAGATACATGGAAACTTTTTCTGCATATGCCCGTCAGTTTATTGGGAATATGGAACGACCTGATGTTGATAAAATAACCGGCTTGAGTCCTGTAATCTCCATTGAACAAAAAACCACCAATAAAAATCCACGATCTACAGTTGGAACTATTACTGAGATTTATGATTTTCTTCGTCTCTTGTATGCTAAAATAGCTGATGCTTATTCATACAATACCGGCGAAAAAATGGTAAAATATTCTGACACTCAGATCATTGATCTAATATTGCAGGATTATGACAAAAAAAAAATAATGATACTTGCTCCTATTGTAGTCGGAAGAAAGGGTCATTACAGAGAATTATTCGAACAAATAAGAAAACAAGGCTTTCTAAAGGTGAGGGTTGATGGAGAACTAAAAGAAATTACCTTTGGATTTCACGTTGACAGATACAAAATTCATAATATTGAAATTGTAATTGACAAAATTGTAATTCATACCGATGTAAAACAGAGGATAATTGATTCGGTAAGGCTTGCAATGAAGCATGGAAAGGGAGAAGTTATAATACTAGACCCGGAAAATGAGAAGATTCGTCATTTTAGTAAATTTCTTATGTGTCCTACTACGGGAATTTCATACCAGGAACCCGAGCCTAATTCATTTTCATTCAATTCTCCTTATGGAGCCTGTCATAAATGTAATGGTTTGGGAACTATCACCGAGATGGATATCGATAAAATCATCCCAGATAAAACATTAAGCATCAAACAAGGCGGTATTGTTCCTGTTGGAAAATATAAAGATTCATGGATCTTTAGTCAACTTAAAGCTATTGGAGAGAAATATAATTTTTCTTTGGATAGTCCAATAGAAGATATACCTGATGATGCAATAAATGTTATCTTATATGGCTCTGATGAAGTATTTAAAGTTAAACAACAGCATACTTCCCTAACCTACTCTTTAAGTTTTGAAGGAATTATAAACTTTATAACAAATCAGTTCAATGATGCAAACTCTACTTCCACCAGAAAATGGGCTTATGGTTTTATGAACGAATCTGTTTGCCCAGAATGTAATGGAACCAGATTGAGAAAAGAATCTCTTTTTTTTAAAATAAATGACAAGAACATTTCTGAGCTTTCAAATTACGGAATAACTAAATTATACAAGTGGTTCTCAGATATTGAAAAACACATTGATGAACGTAAAATAACCATAGCAAAAGAGATTATCAGAGAAATCAAAATCAGGATCAACTTTTTGCTCGAAGTAGGATTAAATTACCTTAGCCTTAACCGCTCATCAAAATCTTTATCTGGTGGAGAAGCTCAACGAATAAGACTAGCAACCCAAATTGGCTCTCAACTGGTTGGTGTTTTGTACATACTCGATGAACCAAGCATTGGCTTGCACCAAAGAGACAACTTTCGTTTAATAAATTCATTAAAAAACCTCAGAGATATTGGAAATTCTGTAATAGTTGTAGAACACGACCGCGATATGATGCTTGCTGCAGATTTTATTGTTGATATTGGTCCTGGTGCTGGATTATCTGGTGGAAAAATAGATGCAATAGGAACACCAGACGAAATAAAACATGCAAATACAATTACTGCTCAATATCTTAGAGATGAAAAGAAAATAGAAATTCCAACCAAACGAAGAAGTGGGAATGGTAAATTCTTGAAATTAAAAGGTGCATCTGGCAATAATCTGAAAGGGATTGATGTTGATTTCCCTTTAGGTTTAATGATTTGTGTTACCGGTGTGTCTGGTAGTGGAAAATCAACTTTAATTAACGAAACCCTCTACCCTATTCTCAGTCAGCATTTTTATAAGTCGAATAAAAATCCTTTGTTTTATACAAGTATAGATGGAATCAGCAATGTTGACAAGGTTATTGAAATAGATCAATCACCCATAGGCAGAACTCCACGCTCTAACCCTGCAACTTATATTGGAGTTTGGGATGAAATAAGAAAACTATACACACAAATTCCAGAATCTAAGATCAGAGGTTATCAACCAGGCAGATTTTCTTTTAATGTTAAAGGTGGACGTTGCGAAACTTGTCAGGGAGCAGGAGTCAGAACCATAGAAATGAATTTTTTGCCCGATGTTTATGTTGAATGCGAAACATGTGGTGGAAAACGATACAACAGAGAAACATTAGAAATAAGATTTAAAGGAAAATCTATCAACGATGTGCTTAATATGAGCATTGACCATGCACTTGAATTCTTTGAAAACCACCCTGCCATCATACAAAAAATAAAAACCATACACGATGTAGGCTTGGGATATATCACACTTGGGCAAAGCTCTATTACTTTATCGGGAGGTGAAGCACAAAGGGTAAAATTAGCTGCCGAACTATCGAAACGCGACACAGGAAAAACATTTTATATATTGGATGAGCCAACAACCGGTTTACATTTTGAAGATATTAATGTTCTACTTAAGGTTCTCAACAAACTCACTAACAAAGGCAATACAGTCCTTATAATTGAACACAATCTGGACGTTATAAAGGTTGCCGATCATATTATTGATATGGGACCTGAGGGAGGAGACGAAGGTGGAACAATTATTTGTCAGGGAACTCCCGAACAAATCTGCAAAAGCAAAGAAAGTTATACCGCGAAGTATTTAAAAAACATGATTGTGCAATAAGTTTTTGTAAGGATAAGTTGATATTTTATTTAAATAATTTTATAAATTCCCAAAAGAGAATCCAGAAAAAACAGAATAAAAAAAAAGCAGCATAACAAATGGTTATACTGCTTTTCCAATTATGAAAAAGAAACGAAACAAAAAACTACAGGAGTCTGAAAACTATTTTCATATCATATACTTGATCAGGAACCGGCTGTAAATCTTCAACAACCATTTGCTTTAATTCTTTCTGCACATATTCTGCCAATTCTTTTTTAGCTGAATATAATTGATTTATATTAACATTTCCTTCATCATCTACAACAAAACTAACCAATACATAACCTTCTATTAATTTGTCCTTAGCTGAGGAGGGATATTGAAAAGTTTTTGAAACGACCTTGACTACTTTGTTGTTGTTTTCTGTTGCCGGATTATTCGTTGCAAAAGAAAAGTTGATCATAAATAAGATGGCTATTGCCAATAACATTATTTTTTTCATGTTTGTAAATTTTAAGTTAGTATTATCAATTTTTTTACAAATATAACATGCTATTTAGATTGTTTCCAAATAAAAAATGTTAAATTTTTGTTAAATTATCAAAAATAGCTTGTAATCTATTGCTATTTTGTTGCTTATGTTTAATTATTTTTTATATGTTTTTATTTTCTGAAGGTTTTTATTTAAACAACTAGAAGACATTTTCACATAAGAATAAAATTACAATTCTATTTTACTGATTGATTGCCTGAATTTATAACAATTCTAATGAAATGACTAACCCCGAGACAGCGCCTCAAGGTATTTGGATAATATTAGCCACAGATTGCACAGATTTACGCAAATAGTTCAGTGATAATTTGTGAAATCTATGGCAAAGAAAAAACAACAACAAATTGCTGATGCACACCCCGAGGCAGAGTCTCGAGGAATTCATTGATTAAATTATTGAAGATGGGAGAAATTTATCAGATAATTGTTTAAATCTGATTTCTATTGCTTCAAATATTAAGTTACTAATATTATATATCAAAGCTGAGGTACTTTCTTTAACAACTAATGTAATTATTTTGCTGGTTGAAACTTTATTCTTTAAAGGAATAATGCTTTACACCAAAGACAGGAATTATTTTAAGGATGACTTCTTGTTTTTTTTCAGCGACATGTAGTTTTTTTTCCGGGACATTGTCTTTTTTTTCAGTGACATGCAGTTTTCTTTCAGCAACATGGTATTTTTTTTCAAGGACATTGCTAATTATTTCTGGGACATGGCATTTATTTTCTGAGACATAAGATTTTGTTCCAAGGACGTGATGATTTGTTTCAGAGACATCGTATTTTACTTCTGTGACATTGCATTTTATGTCTGTGACATTACATTTTATTTCTGTGACATCGTATTACATTCCTTGGTAGAAGGGAAATTTTAAAATGAAGTAGAATTCTTTTTTATTGAACTACATTCATTTTTTGTAGTTCTCAGAAATGCTTTAGATTATTTATAATATCTCGCAAAGACGCAAGGACGCATGCTTAATCATTTTAAACAAAATGCTCTTATACTTTTCATTTTTACAAAGGAATAAGAGACTATTGCATTGAAAAGAACTCCTTTTTGGCCGGAGGTCTTTTGTTTTAATAATAAAGAGCCTTATTTTTAAGTGCTTTCTCTGGCTAAATTGGTTCTTTTTTTGAATTTTATTTTGGATATCTTTTTATATATAGCATTGGATGCGCCAAAAACACTTTTAAAATACTTCT
>DYDE01000075.1:0-10341 GCA_020718065.1 Marinifilum sp.
CAAATCCTACAAAAAAAATAATTAATATAAAGATAAATCAGCAACTATATTCTGATTGTTTTATTGAAATTATAAATACTCAAGGTAAAATTATATACAATACTAATATTTCCCAGAATAATAAGCAAATAGATTTATCATCATTTGTGAAAGGTCTTTATTTTATTAAAATTCAGAATAATTCAATAATTAAAACAGAGAAATTAATTATAAATTAAAATCTTGTGAGAAATCACAGAATTACTTTATGTTGTTTGTCAGATGTTTTATAAATTATAATTCCAGCAACTAATTATAATTGATGAAATAATATCTACTCCTCATTCAAAACATAGGATTTGTATCATAGATTAATGCCATGAGGAAATGCAGATTAGGTCAAGTGGTTATTGAGTGAATCTAAACTTTATATTAATTTGAATTGGACTATGATAGTCTTAATTTATAATATAAAAACTCTCTGTTTATAGCCTATAGCCAAATTTAATAATATTTCAAAACAGTAGAATTCTATACCTACCTTAAATGTTTAGATTTTTGGTTATATTATAACATAGTCTATAAAATACTATATATATAATAACAGAAACTTACAAAATATTGATTAATAGAGATGTGTTTTTTGCAAATCATGTGTATCTTTGCAAAATACTTACAAAAAACAACTTTACTCTTTTAACAAAATGATTAAGAATTTGTTATACATTACACGTATTAAAATTTTTGGAGCAAAAATACTCTATAAAACTGTAACACTTTTTGTTGGAAAAAACAAACGTATTGTTGAAAGAAAAGGGATAAAATTTGAAATTGATCTATCAGAGGGAATTGAACTATCAATGTACTTGTTTAGACGATATCAGAAACATATCATTTATAATAATTTTTATAATTTCAAACCTGATGATATCATTTTTGATATTGGCACAAATATAGGACTAATGACATTGCAGTTTGCTAAACAGGTACCACTTGGAAAAGTATATTCATTTGAACCCACCCATTACGCAATAGGTCGTTTAAAATCAAATCTTTTATTAAATCAGCAACTATCAGAAAGAGTACAAATTGTTAATACTTTTATTTCAGAAAAAACATTAAATAATCCTGATATTATTGCTTTTTCCAGTTGGAAAGTAAATGGAGAAAGCAATAAAAATAATCATCCAATTCATTTAGGCACACCAAAGTCCACTGATGGTGTTAATTCCGTAACTTTAGATGATTATATACAATTAAACAATATTAATAAGTTAGATTTTATTAAGATAGATACAGATGGGCATGAATTCGAAATATTTAAAGGTGGCAAAGAATCAATAAAAAAATTAAGACCTGTTATTATTTTCGAAATTGGTAAGTATATCCTTGAAGAAAAAAAATACACATTTGATTTTTTTCTCAATTTTTTTTACGAATTAGATTATAAGATATATAGTATAAAGATAAATAAAGAAATAACCTTTTCTAATTATAACAAACATATACCTAAAAACAATACTGCAGATTTAATAGCAATTCCAAATTAATTATATATATTTTTATTAATTAATTAAATTAGTTAATAAAAAACAAAAAACCCAATGTTTAAAATCATCAGCTGTACTTTTATTTATAATATTTCAAAACAGTTGAATTCTATACCTATTTTAAATGTTGAGATTTTTAGTCATATTATAACATAGTCTATAAAAGAATGAGTATATATAATGTTCTTGCTAAAACTGTTGTTGGTTTTATGATTTTTAAAGAAATATAAATAAAAAACCTATTTTCAAAGGATATGACTTTAATCAAACAGCAGTTAGCAATGATCGATTTAAGAATCTCAAAACCGAATTTTAAATTATATGCAAGTTGAAAATACCATATCATTTTCCTATTTTTGCTTTTTTAATTTAATAAATATATGAAAAAAGCAATATTGTTTATTATTATTATTATCATTTCTAAAAATTCATACTCTCAATTAAATGACATCGCTGCAAATCACTTTATTTGTGGTGTCGGCAAACAAACAATCAAAGATTATAAAGGTGCTATTGATGAGTTTAGTAAAGCTATAAAATTTTTTCCCAATTTTAACTATGCTTATTTATATAGAGGAATTTCTAAATATTGTATAAAGGATTATACTGGTGCTTTAAATGACTACAACACTGCAATACAAATGAATCCAAAACATATTGAGGCATTTATTAACAGAGGTTTATTATTATCAGAAACTGGAAATAAAACAGCTGCTTTAAACGATTTTAACACTGTAATATCTTTGGATATTAATAATAATTTTGCGTATTATAATAGAGCAATTATAAAAAATGATTTAGCAGACAAAAAAAATGCTTGTAATGATATAAAACAAGCATTATTACTAGGCAATCAAAATGCAAAAAATTATGTTGACAAGTTTTGCAAATAAATATTTAAGTATGATTTGTCTAACATTATAAATAAAAGGAATTATGAAACCAGCGGATAAAGCCAAATTAAAAGCTAAAAAAAGTAAACAATCACCAATTGTTTTAAAGAAAACATTGTTTGATAAAACAGAAAAATGGTTTTTTGAAAAACAAAAAGTTTTGTTTATTTCAATTTCAATCATTTTCATTCTGCTTTCATTATTAATGTTTAGTATGAGAATAAGTGAAGGAGGGGACGATGCAACTTATATTCAAGCAGGTTATAATTACTCAAAGCATTTTTTTAGTTATTACTTTACCTTTCAAGCAGCTTTATACCCAATGTTTCTTGGTTTGATTATTAAAATATTTGGAATAAATCTTTTTATAATGAAATTTATTTCATTATTTTTCAGCTATTTTCATATTTATTTCTTTTATAAAGCATTAAAGAACAAAATCTCTTTAATAATTTTTTTTCCTGTATTAATTATAATATCAACTAATGCATTTATTTTATTTTTTGCAAGCCAAACATACAATGAAGCATTTTTTCTCTTCTTTCAATCTTTATTTATTTATTTTTTTATTCGCTTAGAAGACAATATTGAAAATAAAGGTGATTCTTTAAAATTAAATTATAAATTGTGGTTACTCATTGGTTTGCTTGCATTTGTATTAACAATGACAAAAAACATTGCAATTACTTTAATTTTAGGTATTGGTATTTATTTAATAATTAATAAGAGGTATTTACATTTAATATATTTTATTTGTTCTTTTTTATTAATAAGGATTCCCTTTGAATTATTCAAAACATTAATATGGGGAAACCTTAATCAATTCAATGCACAAACATCAATTTTATTGCAGGTACATCCTTATGATAAATCCAAAGGTATGGAAAGTATTGGTGGTTTTTTCATTCGTTTTGTTGATAATTGTCAGGTATATCTTTCTGATATTTTATTTCAGATTTTAGGATTTAAAAAAGAATTTACAAATGTTGAAAGTCCTACATTGGCTATTGTAATTGTATTGATTATTATTATTGGTATTTTTCTTATAATCAAATCAAAAAACAAAACGCTAGAACTATTATTGTTTTATAGTGCATCCATTATTGGAATAAGTTTTATTGTTCTTCAGAAAATTTGGTCTCAGCATCGAACAATATTAATTGAAATACCTTTTATGCTAATTATAATATTTTTTGTTTTTTATAAATTATTTAACAAGAAATCATTATCAGGTTTTCAATTTTTATATTTTGCGATGATAATTATAATATTTATTGTAGGTATTGCATTAACAACAAAAAAAATCAAACAGAATATTCCAATTATAACGAACAATATTAAAGGGGATAAATATTATGGATATACACCAGATTGGAAAAATTATTTATTGATGAGTGATTGGTGTGCTCACAATCTGAAAGAAAATGACAAAATTGCCTGTCGAAAACCCTCTGTTTCTTTTCTATTTTCAAATTGTGATAAATTTTATGGTGTTTTTGAAAACAAAACCTCCAATGCTGATAGTGCTCTAGCTTTTTTCAAAAAAAATCAAGTAACACATATTTTAATAAGTAGTCTCAGGTTAAATCCTGCAATGCCAACTTTAAATATTTATAATTCTTTACAAAGAATGTTATATCCTATAGCACTAAAATATCCAAATAAAATCCAATTTGTTACACAATTTGGTGAGGAAGAAGCATCTTATTTATATAAAATAAATTATTAAAATTTTGACTGAAAGAAAAACAAATAATAAAGGAAATAATAAAGCAATTCGTTTTTATGTTACGGAGGATACTGAACTTTTTTCTTTTTTACAATCTCAAATGCCTCAAAAGACAAGAACGAATATAAAGAAAATACTTGTTAATGGTCTAATTACAATAAACAATAAAGCATGTACACAGTATAATCATCCATTAAAAAAGGGAGATGAGGTGCTTTTAAATTCTGTTACTGTCGTAAAATACGCTAAATTCAGAGGTTTTAAAATTATTTTTGAAGATGATTCAATCGTTGTTATTAATAAAGAATCAGGACTGTTAACTATTGCACCTACATCTGAAAACGAAATCACAGCTTTCGGGCAATTAATTTCTTATATAAAATCAAAAAATCCTTCAGACAAAATCTTTGTTGTCCACCGTCTTGATAAATACACATCTGGTGTTATGTTATTTGTTAAAGGTGAAGCAAATCAGGCTTATTTCAGAAGTGATTGGTCTAATGTTGTTAAAGAAAGAATATACATAGGAATAGTAGAAGGTATTCCTAAAGATAGTGAAGGCAAAATTGTTTCTTATCTTAAGGAAACAAAAACTCAATTGGTATATTCTACCAAAGAGACTGATGGAAAGCTAGCTATAACGCATTACAAAGTATTAAAATCAAGTAAAAAGTTTTCAATGGTAGAGTTCCACCTAGAAACAGGAAGAAAAAACCAAATCAGGGTTCATATGCAAGACATTGGGAATAGCATTACTGGTGATAAAAAATATGGTGCTAAACACAATCCTTATGACAGACTGATGCTACATGCTGAAACATTATCGTTTATTCATCCAGTGAGTGGACAATTGGTGCATTTTAATGTTCGACTTCCTAGAATATTTTCTGAAATTGTTTCAAATAAAAACCAAAAAGACCAAATTTGATAATTTTTCAAAAATATTTTTTTTTATTAATTCTTATATGTTTTGTGGTTATAGCTCAAGCTCAGAATGAAGAAAAACCATCAATTGACACTAATTTAATAAATAAATACAAAAACACCAAGGGAGTAAGTTACATCATAAAAACAAATCTATTACCTATTTTCTATAGTAAATTACCTTTAACAGCAGAATATAGATTACTTGGAGAATTTGCTATTTCAACCAAACAAAGTTTAAGTGTTAGCGGTTCTTATCTTGGAAAAACTTTTTTATATAATTTGATATACAACTCAACCAATCCAGGTCAACCTTTGTATATAAAAGGTTACAGATTTCAATTAGCTTATAGATATTATCTCGTACAAAAAAAAATTACACCAATGGGATTATATTTATCACCACATTTTTCTTATTTTTCAACAGATTATTCTTATAGTCCTTTTAGAAACAATACAGACTTTGACAAATTAACAAACTTTAATGCAAATCTATTACTTGGATTTCAAATAATTGTGAGAAGTAAAATTGTATTTGATCTTTTTACTGGATGGGGATATAATAAATATACATATACGCAATATGTTTTTGTAAACAATATAAAAAAGATCACCCAAAAGAATCCCTCAGAATTTGGAATTATAAATGATACACCAATAAATTTTATTCCTATAAGTTTTAACTTCGGAATAGCATTTTAAACAAAGAAGAATCTGTGAAAAACTATAATATAATAATAATAGGTGGTGGTGCATCAGGATTGATGGCCGCAGGTATTGCAGCTCAAAACGGTGCAAGTGTTCTGCTTTTTGAAAAGATGAAACATCCAGCCAGAAAATTAAGAATATCTGGAAAGGGTCGATGTAATCTGACCAATACAACCCGAATGAGTGATTTCATTAGACATATCGGAAAGAATGGAAGGTTTCTTCGTCCAGCATTTTCATTTTTTTTCTCTAAAGAACTAATTGATTTTTTTGAAAAACTTGGCATAAAAACTGTTGAAGAACGTGGTGGCAGAGTTTTTCCAATTAGCCAAGATGCTAAACAAATTGTTGATGCTATGCATAAATGGGTTTTGGATATGGGAGTTGATTTAATATGCGAAAGTGAAGTTAAGCATTTAACTATTGAAAACACTATTGTTAAAGGAGTTCAATTAACTAATAAAAAATTATTTTCAGCAAACTCAGTCATAATAAGTACTGGGGGGCTTTCCTATCCTTTGACAGGATCAACTGGTGATGGGTATCGTTTTGCAAAAGAAGCAGGGCACAACATTATTCCAACAAGACCAATGTTAGTTCCTATTATTACTAAAAATGTTATTGTTAAAAGATTAGAAGGTTTAAATTTAAAAAATATTACAATCAATGTATGGGTTGATGGAAAGAAATGTGCTGAAGAATTTGGCGAAATGGGTTTTACAAATAATGGGATGTCGGGTCCAATTGTACTTTCTTTAAGCAGACAGTTTATTGACGACATTAGACAAAACAAAAAAGTAATCTTTTCTATTGATCTGAAACCTGCTTTGGATGAACAAAAGTTAGATAATCGAATATTAAGAGATATAAATGAAAATGGTAAAATGCTTTTTTCATCCTTAGCAAAATTATGGATGCCCGGACAATTAGTTCCAATCTTTTTGGATCTAATAAATATTCCATTTAACAAAATAGTCAATCAAATAAATGCAGAAGAAAGAAAAGGAATAAGATTGTGGTTAAAAGATTTTAGATTTGAAATAACTGGACATCGAACTTTTGATGAAGCTATCATTACTGCAGGTGGAGTTGATGTTAATGAGATCAACCCTTTGACTATGGAATCAAAAATAATAAAAAATCTTTATTTTGCTGGAGAAGTTTTAGACCTAGATGCTGATACCGGAGGATATAATTTACAGATTGCTTTTTCTACAGGATGGGTGGCTGGAAAATCAGCTGCTTTGAATATTAAACAATAATTTTCATTATGGCTCCATTAAATTTAGAAACAGCTTTAATGCCTCCTTCTTCTTTTCATCAAACTTATAACTAATCTGTTTGGTCAGATATTCTGTGATATCTACATTTGGGTATCTTCCATCTGGAATTCCTTTGACAGAATCATTGATATGCCCAATACCATATTCAATGGCCCTCGAAAAACTATTGATAAAACTATCTGATATAATTGAAACAGAAACCCAACAGGCAAAAACAAAAGGTAAACCTGTGAATTTATTCCATTCTTCACTCAAATCATAACAAAATTCATATTTATTGAGAAGTTCAAATGTTTTATCACCTATTACAACAATGGATTCATGTTTTTTGAGAACCTCCCTCCCACTCTCGGTTTGTTTTTCCCAAATGGGTTCTATTTTCCAATAATGTTTTGCCAACACTTTAACAAGATTAACAGAAGTGAATGAATCGTAATCGAGAGATACATTTGTTATTTCAGGTAAAGGTTTATGACTCAGCAAAACAACCGATTTCACAGAGCCAACAGCACCAATACAATAATCCGTAATGATATGAATGTCTTTCAAGCTTTTGAGCAAAGCAACAGGAATCAGACCGATATCTGCTTTATGTTGAATTATCTTTTGAGCACTTGCAGAAGGCACATCCAATTCGAGTATATAATTATCAATAAAACCCGATTTCTGAATCCCATAAATAAATGGAATTGTATTTAAATAAGATATTGCTGTTATTTTAACATTTTTTTCATTCATCTTTCATTCATTTATTTTATCAAATGAATTATAATTTAGATTTAACAAGTATTTTTGGTTCTAACATATCCATAATAGCATATTTAACACCTTCTCTTCCAATACCTGAATCCTTAATCCCACCATATGGCATATGATCAACACGATAAGTAGGAATATCATTTAATATTACACCACCAACATTGATATAATTAAATGCATAATCCATTTCTTTTATACTATTTGTAAAAACACCAGCTTGTAATCCGTAATTTGTTTCATTAACCAAATCAACTGCTTGTTTAAAATCATTATATGGTTCAATAGTAACAACAGGACCAAATATTTCATTGGAACAAACCTTCATTTCCATTTTAGTATTTGTCAAAACCGTAGCTTCATAATAGGAATCTATCCTTTTTCCACCACAATGTAATTTTGCACCACCTGATATAGCCTCATTTACCCAGCTTTCAACCCTTATTGCATTTTCTTCATCAATCATCGAAGAAATATTAGTATCACTCTCAATGGGGTTCCCATATTTTAATGTTTTGACAGCTTCAATAAATTTATTTAAAAATTGTTCAAAAACACTTTGTTCTACATATATTCTTTGTGCATGTATGCATACCTGACCTGAAAAAGAAAAAGCACCTATCAGACATCTTTTCACAGCATGTTCAATATCAGTACTGGCAGTTACAATAGTGCCAGCATTACCTCCTAATTCAAGTACTATTTTTTTCTTTCCACATTGGCGTTTCATCTCCCAACCAACAGCAGATGAACCAGTAAATGTCAACAATTTAATTCTTTTATCAACTACTAGCAAATTCCCAACTGTTCTGTCCATTGGTAAAACAGATAATGCACCTTTTGGCAGACATGTTTTATCAATAATTTTTGCTAATTCCAATGTAGAAAGAGGAGTTGAAGTTGCAGGTTTTAATATAATAGGACAACCGGCTGCAATTGCAGGTGCAATCTTATGTACTGCTAAATTCATTGGAAAATTGAAAGGAGAAATACCAGCCACAATGCCTACTGGAAAATACTTTACTAATGCTTCTCTGTTTGATGCGTCTAAAGACCAATCAAGGCTCAAATATTCCAATGGCAATCGTTTTGATTCTTCTGCGGCAATAGTGAATGTTTGAGCAGCTCTATTTATCTCGGCAATTGCATAAACATAAGGTTTAGCTGATTCCATTGATAATATCTTTGCCAGATAATCTTTATTCTCTTTTATTAAAGAAGCAATATTCATTAAAATTTCATATCTCAGATATAAGGGCATTTCATTCATTTGCTTTTCGATACAATGTGCTGCCTGTATAGCTTTCTCTAATTCTTTTTCACTAGCAAGGTAAGTTTGAGCAAAATATTCATTATTGAATGGATTTTGAACCTTAATAATGGCTTCTGTTCTCATGAAACTTCCACCAACATAAATATCATAGCTTTGCATTTCTATTTACAATTTTGTATTGACGATTTAAGATTATTTTTTGTTATTGTCTTTTTCCTGCATCTTACGAACAGTTGAAATTAAAAGCTTTTTAGGGAGAAAACGCATCATAAACACCATCATTTTATTTGAAACACCATGAATTACTGTGATTTTTCCTTTCATAAGAGCTTTATAACCATATTCGGCAACAATTTTAGAAGAAGGTAAACTTTTGTTTTTAAAAAGTTTTGATTCTCCTAACGCTGCTGCATCAGAAAAACCAGACTGAGTTGGTCCTGGACATAATGCAGTAACAGTAACTCCACTTCCTTTTAACTCATTAGCAATAGCAGAAGAAAATGAAAGCACGTAAGCTTTCGTAGCATAATAAATAGCCATTAACGGACCTGGGAGAAATGCTGCAACTGAAGCCAGATTTAATATTTTACCATATTTATTTTCTATCATTTTGGGCAAAAACAACTTGGTTAGATAAGTTAGTGCTGAGATATTAAGATTAATCATCATTTCTTCCTTTTTCCAATTAGTTTGTGAAAAGAAGCCATAGTCGCCAAAACCAGCATTATTGATTAGTATATCAATTACAATCTGTTTCTTTTGAAGTTCGTTAAATAATAAATCTATATTTGAAATAATTGATATATCTTTTGCAAACACATCAACAGATACTGCATATTGGCTAATAAGTGATTTTTGTAATTCTATTAATTTGTCTTCACTACGAGCTACTAAAACAAGATTAAATTTATTCTGAGCAAAAATTTGTGCAAATTCATAACCAATACCACCTGATGCACCTGTTATTAATACTGTTTTTATCATATTATATTATTTTTAGGAATAACAAACCTACATAAAAATTTTAAAAGTAACCAAATACAAATTAAAATATTTATGAAATATATTGCTTAAAGTCAGAAGTGACTAAAATATTTATAGTTGTAAATGTTCTTTTCACTTTAAGCATACCAAACAATGCATACATTATATTAGTTTTTTCAAAAAAAAGTTATACTATTAAAGTAAAAATATTAATTTTGCAATCTTATTGCCCAGGTGGTGGAATTGGTAGACACACCAGCTT
>DYDE01000075.1:10350-18858 GCA_020718065.1 Marinifilum sp.
GCGCTCGAAAGGGCATGCAAGTTCGAGTCTTGTTCTGGGCACTTTTCTTAATTTATTATAATATACTTCAGGCCCAAGTGGTGGAATTGGTAGTCACGCTAGTTTCAGGGACTAGTAACCGCAAGGTTGTGCAGGTTCGAGTCCTGTCTTGGGCACAAATTTTCAAATCTTTTTAAGAGATACTACTTTCAAATTTTTTCCAGTTTAATAATATGTTAATACATAAATAACATATTACCATTAGCAAGATATTCCAAAAACATATTTTTTGAAAATAAGTTTTTATTGTTTGGACTTTTTTCTTCATCGCAATCATCTTCTAACTTACTCTCATTTTGGTTTTTATTCATATCTTTCAATAAACTTATTACTTTAAATAAGTTCTTTTGTGGGATTTCTTTTGTCAAAGAATTATTTGTGTCCATAATTCTTCATTATTTAATTATTTTGCCTACTCTATTAAAGCTTTTTGGCTTTCGCTTGTGATTTGCAATAATAATTTTATTTAATAATAAATTAACTAAATTATTACCAGATCATATTGCTATAAATATATAATCAATTATTATAATTTTAGTTAGTATTTTAAATGATAAATTATCAGTATTTCTACTGAATTATTATTTTTGTCTAAACATTGAATTGTTTATAAAAGAAACCCAAATTTTACTTCTTGTAAAAAAAATTATAAAACATTGTAACTTTATAAGCAATCCTATCGTCATATGCATAATTGTTAACGAACCAATATTTATTAATTAAAAATCATTTAATCTTATGAAGAAGTTATACATATTTATATTGTTATTAGGATTTTTTACTTTTAACTTAAGAAGTACTAATTTAATTACCCCTGGGCAAGTTGAAATATCTGGGCAGGTTAAGGATGCAAAAACTAAAATTACCATGGAATTTTGCAATATTGCTGTTTTTAATGAAAAAGACAGCCTTATTACTGGTGCTATAACAGACAAAAAAGGATTTTTTACTATTCCAGTTTATCCTGGCAAATATAGCTTAATTATAAGCTTTATAGGTTACAAATCTGATACTATTAAATCAATTGCTGTCACAGAGAACAAGTTTTTGGGAGTTTTCAAATTAGAAGAAGATCTAACTAGTCTAAAAGAAGTTAATATTAAATCTAATTCATTTGAAAACCAACTAGATAAAGATGTACAAATTGTAACAGATCAATTGAAAGAAGGGACATCAAACACAAAAGAAGTTTTAGATAAATTGAATGGTGTTGATATTGACAGATATAATAACACAATAAAAGTAGATAACAATGACAAGGTAATTATACTTGTGGATGGTATGCAAAAAGATCAGGAATACATTAAAAACTTAGCACCAGATCGTTTGAAAAAGATTGAAGTAATTCGTGATCCTGGTGGTCGTTATGCACTTGAAGGCTACTCTGCTGTTATTAATATCATTCTTAAAAAAGATTACCAAGGATCAGAACTATTTTTAAGTGAAAGAACTATGCAAGATTTAGATGCTTCTAAAACAAAATATATTCCTGTTCAGTCTGATTTTTCGGCTTCAATGAATTACACTTATAATAAATTAAATGTTTATGGTAAATTTAATAATGTTACCAGCCATTTTAATTTAAATTCAACTAGAAAAAGAGAATATTCGAATGGGTTTATCATAGATCAGTTACCACCTGATGAGAATGAAGTTAATACTAATGTAAAACAACTTTATAACAACTATACGCTTGGATTAGATTATTACCTAAACCCTAAACATACAATTAGCATAGAAAGTAATTTACAATCTCAACCTTTAAAAACCAATACAACAGATATTGTATATAATATGGTATTCAAAAACAATGAAGTAGTTTATGATAATTATGAATTTGAAAACAAAAACAAATCGCAGAATTATAATTCATCAAGCTCCTTATTTTACGAATGGAAACTAGACGAAAACAATATAATCAATTCTAATTTTACTTACTCAAAATACGAAGATAAAACAAACAGCATCACCAAAGAAAAATTGTTACTTACCAGAACTGAAAATGGAACGAATGAAGAAGACAGAACCAAAGGTTTTGCAGAATACACACATACTTTTAATAAGAAAACCAATTTACAAGTTGGATATGGTAATACCTGGCAATCTTCGAAAAGTAATTTAAATATTGATGCTTTAGATTCATTAAACACAAAATATA
Source organism: Marinifilum sp. (assembly GCA_020718065.1). Taxonomy (GTDB): domain Bacteria; phylum Bacteroidota; class Bacteroidia; order Bacteroidales; family CG2-30-32-10; genus CG2-30-32-10. Next base: position 12,548 of record DYDE01000075.1, read on the forward strand.
CAAATAAATTCAATTATACCGATTTTCGCAACAAGTTATATAGCTATTTTTCCTGGCAATTAACTGATAAAATAGGAATAAAATTTGGTTGTGCAGGCGAAACTAGTGCACCTAGTTCTGGTGGACAAAAAATCAATTATTTAATTTATCAGCCTTATGTTGACATTAAATACAAAGCAAGTAAAGTACTGGATTTTAAAGCAAAATATAGATCGAGAAGCAACTACCCAAGTATTTCACAAGCAAGTCCATTTACTACAATGCTTGACCAAAATACAATAAGAACAGGTAATCCTTATTTGAAGCCTGAAGTTACACACAAATTATCATTACAAACCAATATCATGGGAGGTTTGTTAACCCTCGAACCATATTTTCATTTTGCAAATAATTACATAACAGAAGTTGGCACCATGAGACCTGATAGTATTTTTGAATACAAATTAAGTAACAATGGTGATTATAAAAACTATGGTGTTGAAGCAAGATTAACAATCCCAATTCAAAAATTCCTTTTCTTGCAAACTGATTGCGATTTTTATAATAGCAGTATAAAATATTCTGGCAATATCAATAATATTAAAGATTGGACCATGAGTAGTCAATTGGTTTATGTGAATGAAAAATATGGAACTGTTGCAGGTTTTCAATACCAAAAAGGAATATTTAAAAATATAACACCTCAAGGTTATAACAAATGGAACAATGACTTCTGGATTGTTTTCGTACAACAAGCTTTTTTGAAACAAAAACTTAGTGTTATGCTTTTATACTTCCCTCCTATTGATTTGGGTGTTGACTTTAATCAAGGTTCTTATGTAAAAACAGATACATATAAAGAGACTGTTAACAATGACATTAGTATTCTTAAGAATATTGTTATGTTAGAAGTTAGTTATCGTTTCAATAAAGGAAAATCAGTTAATAAAAAAGAAAAAGAAATTGAAGATAACCAGAAAAAACCTAAAGGTTTGTTTTAAGTATTTTTTATTTATATTTAATCACACCAAGCACCTATAAATGGGTGCTTTTTTTTTATTTATAATCCTGAGTTATCGGGATAAAAATAAATGATTTTGAATAACTCACACAAACAATGAATATACCCGAAGCAACGCTTCGAGGTATCTGTTTAATATTCGCCACATATTGCAGAAATTTACACAGATCAATCTGTGATAACCTGCGAAATATGTGGCAAGCAATAACAACTGCAAATTGCTAAAGAATATATGTCGAGAAAAAGCTTCAAGAAATTTATCAGATTGAAATACCAGGCTGGTTTTGTTTTTATATTTTTTTAGTGTAAGCAAGAATTTATTATGCTGGTCATAAATGGTCATTTACAAATGACTTCGCTTGCTGTACTAAGGATTGACCATTATAAAATATCTGTTTTTGCCAGCCTGTTTTTTTGGGAAGTTCTTTTGGTACGTACGTACCGACAAAAGATTTTTACGTATTGTTAAACGGTACGTTCGTATCATGGAAAATTTTTAACGTACCATTGTTCGATACATATTTATCAGCAAAAAAATTTAACATACTATTGTTCTGTACGCACGTATGGACAAATGATACGGGCGTACAACTACCCAGGACGAACATCCAACGAAGGTGTACGTAGGTATCACCAAATTTTTTTTACGTATCGGCATTTGGTACGTATGTACAAATGAACGGTACGTGCGTAACAGTGATCAATTTCGGGAACTACTGACCTGTACGTTCGTAACAATAAAAAATTTCTACGTACCCTTTGATGGTACATCCGTACCGAAGAACGGTACATACGTACAAAGCTTCGGTACATGTGTACAACAAGCGGAACATACGTACGGAATGGTGGTACGTGAGTACGAAGCAATGGTACGTCCGTACGAAGCTTTGATACGTAAGTACGAAGTAGCTGTATATACGTACCAATATATGATATAAAAAAAACAATGACCAATAAAAATAAATTCAATTAGCATCAATTAAATCGTTTATTAATTTAAAAATTAAATTTTATGTCAAAATCAAATTATTTGCCCCACGGGGATAAAGAAAAAGTAACATGGTTAATGACTTTTAATAGTGCATTTGCAGTTGTTGCTACTGTTTTGGGATTTACAGCTGCAGAAATTGCTGCTGTTAATTCAGATTATCTTGCTGCTCAATACATTTATAATATGTTAGAAACTTTTAAAAGTGAATTGCACGAAAGGGCAATGTACAAAGACCTTTTGTTCGATGGCGATGCGGGGGTGGAACTGGGAGAAATTCCTGTTGGTCCTGTTTTTCCTGCTGCACCTGAACCTGTGAAAGCTGGTATTTATAAAAGAATTGCAAAAGTGGTACAACGTATTAAAAATCATCCAAAATACAATGATGCAATTGGTAAAAATCTTGGTATTATTGGAGCCGAAAAGGTCATAGACCTTAATATGGCGAAACCAACTATTAGTGTAAAAGCTGTTACACCAGACAGCATCATTATTAATTTCCTTAAGGGAACAATGGAAGGAGTTGTTGTGTATTCTGGCAGTGTTTTGTATATGGTTCCTGAAGAAGGCGCAACAGAAGTGCCAGGCACCGTAACTGAAGCTGAAATGGTTTGGGAAGAAGTTGCCCGTTTAAATCATTCTCCTTTTATTGATACTCGTATAAACTCAAGTAACAAACCTGAGATCCGCTATTACAAAATGAGGTATATACTGAATGATGAATTGGTGGGTCAGGAGTCTGTTATTGTTAATGTGGTTTCCAATAAGTTTAAAGCCGGTTCCGACCTGGCAAACAAGGTTAAATAGTTCTTCTTTCGTTCGTGTTTTTATTGGTTGATTGAAAAAAACCTCCTTTTTGGGGAGGTTTTTTTTTGAAAAAGTTAAATGATTTTACAAATAAATATCTGTTAATCAATGCACACCTCGAGGCTCTGCCTCGGGGTGTGCATCAGCAATTTGTTGTTGTTATTTCTTTGCCACAGATTTCACAAATTATCACAGAACTATCTGCGTGAATCTGTGCAATCTGTGGCTAATATTACCCAGATACCTCGAGGCTCTGCCTCGGGGTTATTCATTTAAATAAACAAAACACTGATACCAGCAATGAAATTTACATTTATATATATAGTATTTATTGTTTAACAACCTGCGTATTATATATTTCATTACCCATTTTAATTTGAATAATATAAATACCAGCAGATTGACAAGAAAGATCTATGTTATTGCTTGCAGAATTGTTAAAAGAATTTGCATAGATTATTTTTCCAGTCAAATCCTTAACGATTATTTCTACATTGTAATTTTCATTATTATTAACATCGATAGTAAATAAACCATTTGTTGGGTTTGGATAAATCTTAATATCATTTTTATCTAGATTATCATTAGATATCGAAGTTATTACAGGGTAGGGGGGTGTTTCCCATAAGCCTCTGCCAAAAGTGGCAGCTCTTAATTTACTATTTGTAGAACTTGCAGCATAATACATTTCCAATTCACCTATTTTTACATTAGGTAATCCTGTATTGTATGGTATCCAATTATCAGTCCCTTTCTTAAAGTAAACACCTAGTTCTGTTCCTACATATAAGTGAACTTCTGTGGTTGATTGCTTGTTTTGTACAATAGAGTATGCAGGTATTTGAGGAAGTCCTGTTGAAATATCAACCCATGTTGCACCTGCATTCGTCGATTGAAATACTTTAGTAGCAGTATAACCTGCTAAAGAAACCCATAGTGTATTTGCATCATTATTTTTAACAGCAATATTAGTAATATTGCTTGAGCCAACAGGCAAAGTGCCTGTAATATTTGTCCAGCTGCTTCCACCATTTTCAGTTTTCCAAATACGGGTTAAATCAGCAACATATATAAAGTTTGTATTGTTGTTTGAAATATCCATAGAACGAATAAAATTAGAAGCACTCATGGTAGAGATTTCAACCCAATCATCTCCTCTGTTTGTTGTTTTCCAAACATTGGCATATCCAGCATATAGAATGTTAGGATTTGAAGGATCAATTATATATGGTGTAACCCATGCACCTGAAGATGGTTCTATGTCAATTGAAGAATTCCAATGATTCATTGTTCTGGAAATTTGCCCATTTACATAAGTACCATATTGAATATTAACATTTGTGTAATCAATAAGGCATTCCATTCCATCACCTCCTTTTACATCTTCCCATAAACCACCAGAATAAAGTTTTGTTCCATTATCTTGCAATCCGGTTATAACATCATTGGAAACAGTTTGCGAAACACCAAGTTTATACATTTGACTAATAACTATGCCATTGGTTTTATCTGTAAAATCAGTTCCATTATTATTTGAATAATATACTCCTCCGTCATTACATACAAATAAGTCTCCATTATTTCTGTAAGTAAGCATATGTTGATCGGCATGCACCGCCTGAACCTGATCTCCCCACCAATGTGTTATAATTGCCCAGTTCGTACCTCCATTTGTTGAACGCCAATTGTTAACACCTCCAACAACTATTGTATTTGCGTTAGATGGGGAAGCTGCAATACATAAATCGTACCAGCCTTGTCCACTGGCTCCAGAACCATCAGCATTCCAACCTAATAAATTATTACCAGCTATTGATCCATCAAAAGTCTGAATAAAATTAGCACCACTATTTGTAGATTTATATATACCATACAAACTATTACTGTTTGAAGCAACTATTGCATATACCCAATTAGATTGATTGGGAGACACAGCTATTTCTGTTCTCCCAACCGAACCAATGTTTAATGTATAAGTCCATGAGGTACCACCGTTAGTAGATACATAAATTAAACCATTTGTTTTAGTTGAACCATATAACGTATTGAAATCGCCTGGTTTATATTCCATATCAATAAAAGTATAAGGACTTAATTGAGTACCCCAATTTGTTCCTCCGTTTGTAGTTTTATAAACACCACTAGAAGTTGCTGCAATTATATTTTGGTTATTTGCTGGGTCTTGTAAAAGTCTGTTAACTCTTGCATTGGCTGTGAGAGCATAGCTTAGACCAGTAGTTCCCCATGTAGTTCCACCATTTGTAGATTTTAAGACACCAATACTTCTGTTGTCAGAAGCATCTCTATCACCAGTTGCAATATAAATGGTATTTGAAGTTGCATAATCAGGAGGGATTAGTATATCGCTCACTCCTAATATAGCATTATTGTCAGTTAAACAAGACCAACTAGTCCCATTGTTTGTGGTCTTCCATAAACCACCTGCAGGTGCACCAACCCAAAAAGTATTGTTATCTGTTGGATGAAATGCGATGCAATTTAGTCTTCCAATACCTGCATATCCACTTAAAGAGGAATTGGTTCCCAGGTTAGTCCAGTTAGCATCTTTAGCAAATGAATAAGATGGATTGTCTTTCAGGTATTCATCATATACCTGTTGGGCTGTTTTTTCCGGAAATTTACCAGTTCTTGGATCTATTTGGGTTTCATTTTCCCAAACCCATCTTTGAAACTGTTTCCACCCAATTGCTTTTTTCTTTACCCCATTTTCATAATAAAATCCTTTATCAACATTGTATGGTTACCAATAATTATTGAAAGCATCAACATAATCATAAAAAGTTAGCTCATTTGCTGGCTTTGCTGTTGGCAGATTTTGTAACCATGGCTGTGCTTTTGAAATAGTTATCAAAAACACCAAACATAAAAGTAGATTTAATTTTTTCATATATAAATTTAAATGATTATTAATTAATTTAGATTTAATGATTTATCAAAAAACAAAAGTAATTAATAGTATGTTATTTTTTTAACAAAACTACATATATATATTTTAAATGTCAAGGAGGTTTATATAAATGATGGTTATTTTTAATTAAAAAAGTAAAAAATAAAACCCAACAAATTATTTTATTTAGAATAAATAATACAGTCAAGAAAAAAAACTAAAAAGAATGTAACTAATAAGTACTTAAAGTGCCTTAAGTTTGAAGTACTTAGACTTAAATATAAAGCATAAACTAAAAATTTTATTTTAAAAAGATCTGGTTTTATGAAAAAATTTAAAAAACATATTGTCAATTATTGCAAGTTAAAAATATGGTTAGCCTAACTTTAGGCAATTTAGGCATTCGAAACTTTAGGCACTGATTAATTACAAAAAATTAAACAATAAACAGATAAATAATACCCAATAAAAAAAAATAATAACTTAAAAAAATTAACAACATGTCTAAAGGATTTTACATGCCGAAAGGCGACAAAGAACGCGAAAGTTGGCTAAATACTTTTACTCTCGAATTCGAATCAGTAGCTCTTACGCTGGGTTTTACAACA
>DYDE01000076.1 GCA_020718065.1 Marinifilum sp.
TATGCTGAAGGACAAAGACGCTATGTCGAAAGTCTTAGCTCTTATGCACGCCAGTTTCTTGGGCGAATGAGTAAGCCTGAAGTCGATTATATAAAAGGAATTTCTCCTGCTATTGCTATTGAACAAAAAGTTAACACAAGAAACCCACGATCAACTGTTGGAACTTCAACTGAAATATACGAATACCTGAAATTACTATTTGCAAGAAACGGTAAAACAATATCTCCAATTTCAGGGAACATTGTGAAACGCCATAATGTGGAGAATGTTGTTGACTATATCTTTAAACAAACTGATAATTCAAAAATATTTATTCTTTCTAAACTGAAAATAATAAATAACAGAACCTTGCGGGAGCAGCTTACAATTCTACTCCAATTAGGTCTTACCAGAATTAAAATCGGAACTGAAATTTATAAGATCGAAGAATATATTGTTAACCTCAAAGACAAAGCTCCCAAAGAAAAAGTATTTGTTGTAATCGACCGAATTGTGGTTAAGCATAACGATGAGGAATTAAATTCCCGTATTGCAGATTCTGTCCAAACTGCTTTTTATGAAGGGGAAGGTGAATGTATTATCGAAATTATTGATGAAAACAACACTACTAAATCTAAAATTTTTACCAATCGTTTCGAAGCGGATGGTATGACCTTTGAAGAACCTTCTGTTAATTTATTTAGTTTTAACAATCCTTTTGGAGCTTGCAAAACTTGCGAAGGCTTTGGATCTGTTATTGGTATTGATGACGATTTGGTTATCCCAAACAAAAATTTATCTGTTTTCGAAAGCGCAATTGTTTGCTGGAAAGGAGAAAAAATGGAAGAATGGAAAGAACAATTAGTAATGAATGCATACAAGTTCGATTTTCCTATTCACAAACCCTTTTATGAACTAACAAACGAACAAAAAGAACTGCTTTGGACGGGTAATGAATTCTTTGGTGGAATTAATGCATTTTTTAAATTTGTTGAAGAACAAGCATACAAGATTCAATACAGAGTAATGCTGGCACGATACAGAGGCAAAACGCTTTGCCCCGATTGCAAAGGAACAAGACTTCGCAAAGATGCTACTTATGTTAAAATAAAAGAAAAATCGATCAATGATATTGTTTTAATGCCGGTTGATGGCGTTCTTAAATTTTTCAAATCGCTTGAGTTAAATGAGCATGATACAAATATCTCTAAAAGACTTCTTGTAGAAATAAACAACCGTCTGCAATTTCTTTCTGATGTTGGGTTGGGTTATTTAACGTTAAACCGTTTGTCAAATACACTTTCTGGTGGCGAGTCGCAGCGTATTAATCTGGCAACAGCACTTGGTAGTTCTTTGGTTGGGTCTATGTATATATTAGATGAACCCAGTATCGGATTGCACCCAAGGGATACTTTTCGTTTAATTAAAGTGTTAGAACAATTGCGGGATATCGGAAATTCTGTTATAGTTGTAGAACATGACGAAGACATAATGAGAGCTGCTGACGAACTTATCGATATTGGTCCTTTTGCAGGCAGACTAGGAGGCGAAGTGGTTTTTCAGGGAAAACTTGACGAACTTATTGCTGAAAAAAAGAGCCTTACTGCATTATACCTGACCAAAAAGAAGCAGATAGAAATTCCTGAAAAACGAAGAAGCTGGAAACATTTTATTGAAATAAAAGGGGCAAGAGAAAACAATCTAAAAGGATTTGATGTTAAAATTCCTTTAAACACTTTAACAGTAATTACAGGAGTTAGTGGTTCAGGCAAAACTTCTCTTATAAAAAAGATTTTGTTTCCTTCCATTAAAAAAAGATTTGATGGATATGGCGAACAAACAGGAAAGCATAATACCATCAGCGGCGATATCGACAAAATAACAAATATCGAATTGGTTGACCAAAACCCTATTGGAAAATCATCACGTTCTAATCCTGTAACCTATATCAAAGCATTTGATGAAATAAGAGCTTTGTTTTCTGAATTGCCATTGGCCAAAGCAAGGGGATACAAAGCCGGATTTTTCTCTTTCAACATCGAAGGTGGAAGGTGCGAAGAGTGCGAAGGAGATGGTTTTGTGAAGATAGAAATGCAGTTTATGGCAGATATTCAGTTGGTTTGCGAAAGCTGCAAAGGAAAAAGATTTAAAGACGATTTACTGGATGTTAAATACAGAGATAAAAGCATCAGCGATATTCTCGATATGACGGTTGATGAAGCAATTGCCTTTTTTAGCGATGTGCAGGGAAAAGCTACCATTGAACATAAGATCGTAAACAAAATGATGCCATTGGCTGAAGTAGGGCTGGGATATATTCGACTTGGACAACCATCGAGTACATTAAGTGGGGGAGAAGCACAACGCATAAAACTTGCTTTCTTTTTATCGAAAGGAAGCTCCGAAACACCTATGCTGTTTATATTTGATGAACCTACAACCGGATTACATTTTCATGATATTAACAAATTGAACCATGCATTCAATGCCCTGATCAAAAAAGGACATTCTTTAATTGTGGTAGAGCACAATACCGAAATAATTAAATGCGCCGATTGGATCATCGATCTCGGACCCGAAGGCGGAGAATACGGTGGCAATTTAGTATTTGAAGGCACACCCGAAGATTTAATTAAATGCGAGAGGTCTTATACAGCTAAGTTTCTGAAAAAAGCTTTTTAAGCTTTTTGATTTACGATTCGATTATACCTGAATAACGTTGGCTGTTTTTGCTCTTCACACGCTATATTTATTTAAATAAATAGATCTTCACTATCCAACTTTCATTAGGTAGTTTTATATCATATCTGCCAATTTGTCTCATCAATGCTGCTGTTATAAATCTTCATTGAGCTGGTATTATTGTAGAAAAAAAAATAATCCTAAAAATAACTTTTTATTTGGTTAGACTAAAAAATATATTTCATGACTGGTAAATACCTGCTGCGAACTTATCATTTCATTAGTTTCTTTCCATTTTCAATATAATAGTTAATAGCCTTCTCCCACCATTGCATATTTTCTTCAAACTCATCATCCAGTTTGTGCTTTATCCAATCATTTTTAATACTACTGAGTGCTGTATATTGATAGGTAATATTTACACTTGTAGTACTATTTCCATTGTCAACCAAAAATATATTTATTTTAACAACCTCTTCTTTTGGAGTAAACCTCACAAATTCAATTTTAAAATTCAATTTGTCATACTCACTCACATACCAAATAGTTTCTTCAATCCCATGATGTGGAGTAGAAAACACACATCCATTTTCAATCAATCCCGATTTAGAAAAGATCATTTTATAATCCCAGCCATCTAACCAATCTTTTTCTCTTACCGGACATAATAACGGAAAAACTACTTCTGGTGGTGCATTGTTGATTTGTTTATAAGTCTTCGATGCTTGAAATCCTTGAAATTCCATAGTTATTATGATTTAATTATATTAGTTCTGTTTTAAGAAATTGTAGAAGAAATTTCGACCACAATTCAATAAGAAGTATGTGTTTGTTTGATTTTTTTTCTTTGTGAAATCTTTGTGTCTTTGAGCCTTGGTGGCATTATTATTTTTCTTTTCTACAACATTATAAAACAGAACCATTATCTTAAACATACAATATAAATATACAAATCTAATATTTCCTAATTTATGTACTTAATAAATTTTAAAAAATACTCAAACTCTAAACAATCCAAAACTATTTCAAATTTTCAAGCCTCATTAGAGGCGACCTATATGTAGAAAATACAAACAACAAAAAATAAAGCCCTGAAAGAGCAATGTTGTTTAGTTTATGATTTTTAGCCGCCTAGCGGCGAACTCTTTGTAGAAAAAAACAAAAAATGATAAATAAAGCCCCGTAAGGGCGATATTATTTGAAATAACAAAAATCTAAACCATACAAAACATTTTTAGCTTGCATAATTCCTTAAAATAAGACTTTCTATAAAGCTATTTTTGTTGTTTTATGAATATCTATGTAACTTTGTTATTAAAATATAATATTATTATCTCCAATAAATAGGCATAAAATATCTTGGTTTTAGTGGCAATTTAAAAATTTCATTAAAATTTATTTTCCAATTCAATTTTTCTGGATTTATATATTTAACAAATTCATATTTATTACCTTTTAATTTGTATAGGTTTGCAACACATTTAATTTCACTTCCTTCTCTTTTATAAATTAAATGTTCTAAATACTCTACATTCATTTTATATATAAAACGAATTTCTAAATATCCCTCTTCTTTATCTATTGGTAGGCTGTAATCTCCAATAGAAGAGCAATCTGCATTTATTAAATCAAACGATAATACACTCGTACATTTATAAAAACAATTTTCATCAATAACTAATTTATCTTCTCTATTTGAAACTTTGCATTTTAATAAATCTTTATAATCAGTTATGTAAATACTTAAACTATAAATTGGCAAACTACCCTCTTTAACCAAAATAGTTTTAACTTTTTTTTCTCCTGTAGTTTGAAAAACCAAATAACAAGGCTCTTTACTTCCAACAATATTATTGTTTATTCTATTTTGAAGATTAATTATTAGATTTTTTGCATTAATTAAAGAATCATTTAATTTTTGAGTTAGTTTAAAATTATTATTTTGAATTTCTATAATTTTATCACTTTTATTTTGCAATTTTAATTTATAATCTTCATTTAAACTATCGCTTATGTGCCTTTTTTTATCACTTATTTTCTTATCTTCCAAAGAATTTTGCCCTGAAAAATATGTTATAATAACAGCACCAATTAAAAATAAAGATATAATTAAATTATATTTATTACTCTTTTTATCTTTTTTATTAGATATACTTTTTTCAATTAAAGATAACACTGAACACACCAATGCTATCAAGCTTCCAAAAATCAGATACCATTTATCCATATTTTTTTTATTTCTAATTTTGAGACGTTTCAGGTAATTCGCCTTCTTCTTTTATTTCTAATGTTAATGCAATAAAAATCTTTTGAGGATTATGTAGTAATTCAGGTTTTTTATTTAAAAGATGGAGTTCCTTTATAGAAAGGGATCTTACTTGAACATTTACATCACCTTTTTTTGTTGTCAACTTAACAACAAGAAGCGATCCTATTCTTATAGCAGCATTAGGAACATTTTCGACAGATTTTAAAATATTTAATAATGCTTCTGATTGGTTTTTATCAATTTCTGATTGATGTTTTAAGATTGTATTAACTTCAATACCATATTCTACTTCTTTTAATTTATCAAAAACCTCATCTGGTGATAATGCAATTTTAGATTTTACAATCATTCTTTTAAACCAAGAACCTTTTATGTGTTTAAATTCGAATACTTTTTCAAATCCAATATTTTCAATAAAGCTTAAAACTGCTTCGTAAACTCCAAATATTATTTTTGAGTTATTAGTATCAAGATATATTTCAATTGGAATTTTTTGAATTTTTGTTTTAGATTCATAAGAAGTGGATTCACTGTATATTATTTCTTTTAATTCATTATTCTCATTTTCTATTTTTTCTATTTTTTCATTTAAATAATGAATTTTATTATTTAATTTTTCTATTTCTTTTAATATATCTTTTACTTCACACTTAATTTCGATTTTTTCATTCTTTATTCTTTCTTTTTGTGCTAATATTAAATCTTTCATTGCATCTTCATCTTCTTCATTTTTTTGAATAAATTTGAAATTCAAAGATTCATTTTTGTAATTTGTTTTAATTTTTAATTTATCTGATATAATTCTAAGCTTTTTTTCTCTTTCATCAGTTTCTTTCATCAATAAATATTGTTCAGAACAAACTAATTGCCAAAAATATTGTATTGTTTTTTTAGGATATTTATTTGAAAGCTTGATCCACTTATTTAAATTTATTTCTAAATTTTCCCTTAAATCGGAGTCCTCCATTTTTTCTATGTATTCATAAATCAATACTTTTGTATTATTATCAATAGGTAAAGATTCTATTAAGTCGTTTATCTTTTTTACTTTTGTTTCCATTTTTTATTAATATTATCAAATTTATAATTACTATATATAATAGAAAATAATTCTTAAATATTTAATTTTGCTATTTTGTATATTTTTAGGTTTCTATTAAATATGTGTTTTTATAAATCAGAAAAAATACTTTTTGTTTATACTCAATTCCAACACACCCCGCTAAATAAAGTTTTTTTCTTTAAAAACATCAAGAAATTTCCTAACAAAAATAATCCCATTTTCATTTCTGTCACTAGGTAATAATAATGAGTTTTAAATACATTTTCAATCTTTAAAATATTTGCTTTAAATATCCATAAATATTTTATTCCTCTTACTATTTCCTCTGCTCAAAACTCCTTTTATGAGACTTCTTCTGAGATAGGAGAGCAGCTATTTAATTATTCTATTTTCACTTATTACCAAAGAGAAATCTTTTAATAAAAGTTCATATTCTACAAGTATAATGTTTAATATATCAAAAAGTTTTTTTCTAAAATATAATGATGGAATTCTTTCAATTACACTCAAATACTTTTCTTCAAAAACTTTTTCATTTATTGAATAATTAGCAATCAATTCATTTATCTGTTCAAGTTGTTTTTCGTTAGTTTTCTCATTATTTCTATTTTTATCTAATTTTTTAGTTTCTAATTGTACTTTTTTAGTTTCAAAAAATGTTTTTTGAAAACCCAAAAAGCTTAAGTAGGCTATTAGAAGGGGCATAATGTAATTTTGCGCAGCTTCTATAACTATTGAAACCGGACTATTATGTGTTATACTTTTCAAATCAAAATAAAATGGATTATTAAAACTATTTTCATTAAAATGATAATGGCTTAACACATTTAAGTCATTAATATCCATAAAATATAATATAGGAAAGTCATTATTCAAAAAAGAATCAAAAAATGGGTCAAAATATTTTTTAATTATAGATTTTTCCTGATCTTTTAATTCTCTTTCACTATTATCATTAATATAATCACTTAATTCAATTATTTTTTCTTCATCTGTATTGAATGCTATATATTTAATTTGAGTAGAATTAATTACATTTTTTATTCCATTTTTAATGTATTCATTTCTTTCAATTTTAGTTTTATTCATTTCTATGGAAATATCATAAAGAAAATTTAATCCTTTTTGAAAATCGTCATCATTAGATAATGGGATTAAATCTCTTAGTTTTCTTGTATAAATAGTTTTGCAATCAAAATTATGAAGTAAACTATTTAAATCTTTAAAACATTTTGATGAAATATCTAGCTTAATAATATTTTTTGAGGGAAATAAAGCATGAAAAAATCCATGTTTATAAAGTATATCGCTATCTTGAATAAAATTCAATATTGGTTTATTCTTAATACTTAAACTATCTTTTACTGATTTCTGTGATATTAAAAAGTTACGGGGATTTATACCAGTTGATAATAAAGTAGCTAAAGATTCTATTAAATCAGTTTTATAATATAGAGAATAAAGTTTTTTTAAAACTAAAGTTAAATCAATAGCTGGAATTGGATTATTAATTTGAGATAACAATTTTAACTCAAGCCTCTTACTTTTACCTTTTAAATTGTATATATCCATAATTTATTAATTAATTAAAATCTATTCAGATATTTATATCACCTTAGACAAGATTAGGTTATGTTAAAATACTTTTATATACCTTTGATTTTACATGCTATTTCTCTTATTAACCAAACCCATAAATTAATATTATCCAAAGTTTAAAATAATTTTTCACAAAACCAAACCCCAAACAAAAAAAGCTGTTTTTCTTATAAAACTTGCATTAAAAACCTTATTATAAGAAAAATCCCCACATTATATTATACTTCTCATATCGAATATCGTTAATCCTTGTTCATAAATCAATATTATAAAAAACAAATTAGCAACAACAATCTTTCAAACTAAGACTACTGCTAAAGTCCTTTCTCCTTTTGATCCCTGAGCCTTGCATTGAGCGGAGTCGAAGGGGAGAAGGATTTAGAATAGGGGTCATAAATCGTCAATCCCTTTGTGTACCTTTGTGAAAAACCTTCGTGTTACTTTGTGGTAAAAAAAAATGCAAATCCAAAACTTATATTAAGAGTAATTGTCAAAATCGTTGATACTTGTTCAAAAATCAATAATAAAAAAGAACTAAATTATTAAAAACAAACCTTTAAATTCTCCACTAACACCAAAGTCCTTTCCCTTTTTAGGGGAAAGGATTTAGGATAGGGGTTAAACTGAATTTTTTCACCCTTGAGAAATCTTTTATGGAGCCCAAGAAAAGTTTTTTCTCCTATGAGAAAAGTTTTATGGAACCCAAGAAAAGTTTATTCTTCCTTGAGAAAAGTTTTATGAAGCCCAAGAAAAGTTTTTTCTGCCTCGAGAAAAGTTTAATGAAGCCCAAGAAAAGTTTTTTCTTCCTCCAGAAATCTTATATGAAGCCCAAGAAATGTTTTTTTTACCTCCAGAAAAGTTTTATGGAACCCCAGAAAAGTTTAATGAAGCCCAAGAAAAGTTTTTTCTTCCTCCAGAAATCTTTTATGAAGCCCAAGAAAAGTTTTTTCTGCCTCCAGAAAAGTTTTTTCTGGCTCGAGAAAAGTTTTATGGAGCCCAAGAAAAGTTTTTTCTCCTCTGAGAAAAGTTTTATGGAACCCAAGAAAAGTTTTTTCTGCCATGAGAAATCTTTTATGAAGCTCCAGAAATGTTTTTTTGCCCTTGAGAAATCTTTTATGAAGCTACGGAAAAGTTTTTTTAGCCTTGAGAAAACTCCTTTAAGGCTTGAGGTAACTCAAAATTGCGCTGTTATAAAGAATAACATACAAGTAAAAACAACCATAAGCTTCGGCTAAAGATAAATTAACCACAACGTCTCTCTCATTCCGCAATATCTTTCACCTTTTACCTTTCACTTTTCACCTTTTTCCTTTTACCTTTAACCTTTACCCTAATACATAATTGATAAAACAAGAAATTAGTTTTGCAACAGTTCTTTTGCATTTTCTGTTGCAGCAAGGGTAGGGGAGTCGCCGCTCAGCATTTTTGCTATTTCAATAATGCGTTCATCATTCGAAAGCTGACGAATATTCGATTTTGTAGAAGTTTTATCCGATTCTTTATATACAAAAAAGTGGGTTTCTCCTTTTGCAGCAATTTGTGGCAAGTGGGTGATGGCTATTACCTGCATAGTCTTTGCCATCTTT
Source organism: Marinifilum sp. (assembly GCA_020718065.1). GTDB lineage: Bacteria > Bacteroidota > Bacteroidia > Bacteroidales > CG2-30-32-10 > CG2-30-32-10. The sequence goes on from DYDE01000076.1 coordinate 9,179, forward strand.
TTCATTATTACTGCGACCTTATTTGCAACATCTCCCGAAACACCAATATCTATTTCATCGAACAGTATAGTTGGTAAAAAGCTCTTTTGAGATATTAGCGATTTAATGGCAAGCATTAAGCGCGACAATTCTCCACCCGAAGCAATTTTCCCGATCTCTTTCACTTCTCCTCCAATGTTGGCATTAAACAAAAAGCTTATTTCGTTTGTCCCACTATTACTTAGTTCGGAAATATCATTAATCTGAACAGAAAACTTTGCATGAGGCATCCCCAACTTTGACAAACTTTCAGTAATATTTTTTTCGATTTCCGGAACAACTTTATGTCTATTGTCCGAAATTTGTTTTGCTTTATTTTTTAATGAACTTTCTAAAGATGCAATTTCATTTTTTATGTTAGAAATTTTAACATCAAACGAATTTATATTGCTGATTTTTAGCTCTAAAGATTCTTTTATATCAATTAACTCTTTAATAGTCGAAACCCGATGTTTTTGTTGTAAATGATAAATAATATCCAAACGATTTTTTAAAAATTCTAAATGTTCAGGGTCAAAAACGATGTTTTGCTCCATTCCCGAAAGCTCATTCGAAATGTCTTTTAACTCCAAATAGGAACTATTGACCCTCTCACTAATAGCCTGAATATCAGTTTTAAATCGGGCAATCAGGTTAAGTGTTTTATTTATTTCAATTAAATGGGCCAGGGTGTTGTTTTCATTTTCTTTTAAAATGAACAATACCTTATTTAAATTTACCTTAATATCTTCTGTATGGTTGAGTATTTCAAGTTCACTCTCTGCTTTTTCCTGCTCATCTTCTATCAATTTAGCCGAATCAAGTTCTTCAAACTGAAAGTTAAAATAATCCAGATCTGCTTTCGATTTTGCTTCGTTTTCTAAAAGTTCTTCCAGTTGTTTAACAGATTCTTTATATTTGGCATATATCGATTTATATTCCTTAACAGCAGGCATTTGGTTGGCATAACCATCCACTATTTTAATCTGAAATTCCCTTTCGGCAAGAATAAGTGTTTGGTGTTGAGAGTGAATATCAACCAATTTTTCGGCGATTTCTTTCATCACTGTCAGGTTAACCGGTGTATCATTGATAAATGCCCTCGATTTTCCCTGTTGGTTTATTTCGCGACGAAAAATAGCAACATCTTCGTAATCCAATTCGTTTTGTTTGAATAGCTCATTCAACCCCATATCTTTAATATGAAATGAACCTTCAACAACACATTTTTTATTAGAATCGAGCAGCACCTGAGTATCGGCTCTTTGTCCCAAAATAAGAGACAAAGCTCCAAGTAATATAGATTTCCCTGCACCGGTTTCACCTGTTATAACACTAAATCCTTCCGAAAAATCTATATCTAGCTTTTCAATGAGCGCATAATTTTCTATATAAAGATGTTTTAACATAGCTGTTTCAATAAAAGAAATTTGAAGTAAAATTAAGAATTTTATACTATATAATTATAATTAAACACTTGTAGGTTTAATTATAATCAATTGCTAAAATACATTAAAATTTATAACGGAATAGATCAGTTACCAAATATTATTTGTTACTAATCAGTACTTAAAGTGTCTTAATTTTGAAGTACTTAGAGTTAAATATAAAGTGTAAACTAAAAATTTCATTTCAAAAGAATCTGTTTTTATCAATAAATTTAAAAAATATATTTTCATGTATTGCAAGTTAAAATTATGCTTAGCATAACTTTAGGCAATTTAGGCATTCGAAACTTTAGGCACTAATTAATTACTATTATTTTAAGGATAAAAGTATTAAAACAATACAATAAGCTTAATACAATAATAATTTATTAGAATTCAAAGAAACTTAATTCTTTTCTAGTATTTTCTTGTATTTGCTGGAGTTTGCAGGATCAAGTTCATTCATTATATTAACTACCTTTGTTTTATCCATTGGAGTTCCCTGCGAAAAAATGTTAACTATTTCATCCGATTTAGCTGAAACCATCACCTGAATCAAGTATGAATTTGGTTTATCACGATTTGCATTTTGAAGCATTTCCAGAGCAGAAGCAATTTGGTTGCGGGCTGTTTCATTATTACTATACATCACATCAAGTCCTGTCCGATAATAAGCATATAAGAATTTTCTTACAGGTGCGTATGATTTGTTAAGTATATTTTCTACCAGCCAATAACGGTTTTTTAAATCTTCATAAGCTTTCCATCCTGGATAAATAGAACTTTGTGCACTATTGACAATTGTTTGGGCTTTTTCAAAAAAGACGGTGCCACCTGAATTTGAAAAAGAATCGAAATCTAAACCAATAATCATATAGGCGTAATAAGCCAGTAAAGATGTTAGCTCAGAACTATATGTACTTTCAGAAAAATCTAAAGGTTGAAATTCAATATATCTGAATTTAACATTTTTATCCATTATATTTAGTAAAGTAGAATTATAGGAGGAGTTAAAAATCAATCGACGCGATTGAACCTGAATAGAAGCTACAAAGTCATCGCCTGATGGAGCATCTGATATTGTTATTAAAATACTACAATCAATCCGTTCATCTGCTTTAAAACTATAATTTGTCCATTTCCGGGTATTCATAAACTCGAAGATCGATTTTTGCATTGTTTCATATATTTGTTTATTTGTTCCAACTACACCAGGCGTAGAAACCATTACCGAACAGTTTAGTTCTTGTGCTTTTATGGATGGAATAAAGAAAATGAAAAGAACTATAATAATAAGTTGTCTCATATATTTTGCTTGTTTTTTCATCAATTTCTATTTGTTTAGTTTTTCAATATAATTTACAACATCAAAAGCTACTTCAGATTTTGATTTTATTGTATAACGCGAAATTTGTTTTTTATTATCTAAAATGGTAATTTTATTTGTTCCTGTTCCAAAACCCGCACCTTCATCATTCAATGAATTTAGTACAATAAAATCTAAGTTTTTATTTTGAAGCTTTTTAGTTGCATTTTCTAATTCATTATCCGTTTCAAGTGCAAAACCAACCAATAGCTGATTTTTCTTTTTTAATTTACCCAACGCAGCAAGTATATCGATGGTTGGTTTTAAAGATAAAGTTAATTTGTCCGATTTATCTTTCTTTATTTTATTTTTCTGTGGATATTCTGGTGTATAATCAGCTACTGCCGCTGCCATAACAGTAATATCTGCTTTTGGGAATTCTTTTATGCACTTTTGATGCATTTCATTTGCCGAAACAACATCAATTCTTTTTATACTGTTATGTTTAACTTCAAAACTTGAGGGAGCACTAATTAATATAACATTTGCTCCTCTATCTGCCAACTCATTAGCAATCGAAAAACCCATTAACCCAGACGAATGATTGCCAATATAACGAACTGCATCTATAGCTTCTTTAGTACCACCAGCAGTTACCAAAGCCGTTTTACCTTTTAATGACGTTTTTTTTTTTAAGAAGCTATTTATATAATTAATGATGTTTTCTGGCTCTTCCATTCTACCTTTTCCGTCATAACCACATGCCAGTTCCCCTTCCGTTGGTTCAATTATATTTAAACCTTGCTTGCTTAAATAATCTATATTTCTTCTTACTGCAAAATGGTCATACATTTTGCAATTCATCGCAGGAGCTATAAAAATAGTTTTATTAAAAGCTAGTAATGAAGTCGATAATGCATCATCAGCAATACCATTTGCTAATTTACCAATAATATTTGCAGTTGCAGGAGCTACAATGAAAATATCGCCCCAATCAGTAATAGATATATGTTCAGTAGAATATTCCTCTGCATTTTGAAATACATCTGCATATATTTTATTTCCCGATAATGTTTCGAGCGTAAGAGGGGTAACAAAATTTAAAGCGTTTTTGGTAACTATTACTTTAATAAGAGCACCTTGCTTTTTTAATAGTCTTATTAGAAATACAGTTTTATAAGCGGCAATTCCGCCACTAATTCCTATTAAAATGTGTTTTCCTTTAAGCATTTACAAAGTATTATATTTCATTAACCTAAAAATGCTTTAAATAATTTGAATGAAGAAATTAAACAGCTATTCTTTATTTTCCTTCAAAGGATTTCTGAAAAAAACCTGATCATTTGCAAATTCAGCAACTGCAATTAATGTAGGTTTTGGTAAATGTTCGTAATATTTTGCTATTTCAATCTGTTCTCTGTTTTCGAAAACTTCTTCTAAATTGTCAGAACTGGTAGAAAACTCAGAAAGCTTACTATTTAATTCTTCTTTCATTTCTAAAGAAATCTGATTTGCTCTTTTCGATAAAATAACAAGTGTTTCGTAAATGTTACCTGTTTTCTGATCGAATGCTCTTAAATCTCTTGTATTTGTCGTTAAATCAGCTTTTATTTTTTTATAATCCATAATAGTTTAAGCTTTTATTTTTTTTATTTTATTTATTTCTTTTTGGGCATTTTTATAATATACTTCTGCAGTAGATGAAAATTTACTGTTCGTATATGTTTTAGCAAATACATTGTATGCTTCAATTGATGCCTGAAATCTTTCTACTTTCTTACTATCAACACTTTTTTTAGCATATAAGTAATTGGCTTTAATTAGATTGAAAAGGATTTCTTCTTTATAAACATTATCAGGATAATCTTTTAAATTATTATTAAATGACCAGATAGCAGCAACAAAGTTTTCTGTTTTTAAATAGAGTTTGGCAATTTCAAAATATTTTTTTTGAAGTTTCAAACGCAGTTCATCCAGAAGCTTATTACATTCTGCAACGCGAGTACTTTTGGGATACAAATCAACAAATGATTGCAATTCTTTTATTGCCTGAAAAGTATTTGTCTGATCGAGTTTATAAATTGGTGAATCAAGATAAAGGCAATAAGCACTCATATAATAACATTCCTCCGTAAAAGGACTCATAAAATAAGTGGTAGCAAAGTTTTTGAAATGATATGCAGCAGATAAATAGTCGTTCTGATAATAATAAGAATAAGCATACATATAAAATGCAGAGTCTGCTTTAGAGGTCCCTTTAAAATAAATCAGTACCTGATCGAGTAGTTGAATTGTTCTGAAATAGTCTTTAGAAGCATAATACTTTTTTGCCATTTGGTATTTGCTTTCATAATCTGTGCTTTTAAGTAGCTTTTGGTATTTGCTGCAAGCAGAAAAACCAACTAAAACCACAACAATTATTAAAATATATTTTATCTTTTTTAACATGTCTGCAAAATTAATAATTTTGATTGAATTAAATAACGTTGTTTTGAATCAATTGTGATTAATTTATAATTTATTTGATATATTTAATTTTTATTTCTATCAATTTCACGCTGGGCATCTTTATTTTTCATTGTTTCTCTTTTATCGTAAAGTTTTTTCCCCTTGGCCAATGCAATCTCCAATTTTGCGAGCCCTTTTTCATTAATAAAAAGAAAGGTTGGTATTATAGTTATGCCTTGTTCCTTTAGTTTATTAATTAATTTTCTTAATTCTCGTTTGTTAAGTAGTAATTTTCTATCACGTTTGGGTGGATGATTTAAATATGTTCCATATGTGTATTCAGAAATATGCATATTTCTGACAAATAGTTCATTATTGGTAAAGCTACAATATGCATCTGTTATATTTGCTTTGCCATCTCTGAGCGATTTTATTTCAGTACCTGTTAATTGTATGCCTGCAATGTATTTTTCAATAAAAAAATACTCAAACGAAGCTCTCTTGTTCTTAATTTGAACTTTATCCAACATTGATGCTAACAAAAATGAGGTGCAAAGTTAGTAAAATATTTTACTAAACCCACCTTAATTTAATATTACTTAAAGGAAATAAAATGCTTGTTATCTTTTTATCACAGATTTATTATTACTTTCTATATTATTTCTTTTTATTATTGATTTTATTTGATTTAGAAATTATTAGGTTTTAAATTCTATTTTAAGAGAGTTAAAAAATATATTTGATTTCTTATATTTTTTTTAAATTATTTCTTTTATTACAAATCGAACATTTGTCATATTCCCTGACATTATGTCAAAAATTTATTTATGTTATTTGAATAATAAATACACTTTGAAATTTGTTAATCATATTATTAACATATAAATTTTCAAAAAGCTTGAAATTAAAGAAAGTTTTTCTATTTATTTATTACTTTTGCTTTAAAAGCAAATTGCTTTAAAGAGATTATTAAATAGAATTTTTCTAATTGATTTTTCAGTGAGAAATAGCTCATTTAGCCCAAAACGTTTATTTCAGTATTTGTTGATCCTGATAAATCTTTCTCTTATTTTTACACTATTTTGCAATTGGCAAATAGACAGCTTTACCGAAAAATACTTATACAATGAAGTTGAGCTTATTCCTGATAATAAAGTAGGATTGGTTTTAGGTACCAGCATGTATTTAAGGAATGGTAGAGAAAATTTATATTTTTCATACCGGATTGATGCTGCTGTCGAATTATACAAAGCTGGTAAAATAAAATATATTATTGTAAGTGGCGATAATAAAACAAAATATTACAATGAACCATTAAAAATGAAAAAAGAATTAATGCGAAATGGGGTTCCCGATAGTGTTATTGTTTTAGATTATGCTGGTTTCAGAACTTTCGATTCTATGATTAGAGGTAAAGATGTATTCGGGCAAGCTAAATTTACTATTATTTCGCAGGAGTTTCAAAATAAAAGGGCTGTTTTTATTGCCCGTAAATATGGTATTGATGCTATTGCTTATAATGCTCAGGATGTGGAATATTATAGTGGTTTCAAAACACGTGTTAGAGAATTACTTGCCAAAGTAAAAGCATATATTGATATTTATATTATTAAAACAAAACCAAAGTTTTTAGGCGAAAAACAAATTATTCCTTAAGATAATCTTTTTCTTATTCTTTTATTTTTTGAAATTATAAGAATGTTAGCATATTATATTATTATTTATAGAATTTATTATTTTCTTTAAAATAATAATCGAATATTTGAGTTATAGAATAAAAAAATCAACGGTAAATTTCTCCTTTTGAACGATTTTTGATAGATAGCGTTTTCTTATGATTTTAAATTTGCAAACAATTTTTAAACTATTGTAAAAAAACAATAGGGGTATTTGTAAATTAAATTGTCTTTAAACCGTATTTGAAAAATATTAATTAAAAATAAACCAATAAATATGAAGAAAAACTTTTTGAGAATTATTTTACTTTTTCTTTTTTTTACTACCATACATAGTAATATAGTTAAAGCTGATAACGACACACCTGGAAAATTTACAATTAGTGGAACAGTTAAAGACGCTTCTTCAGGCGAATTGCTGATTGGAGCTTCGGTATATATTAAAGAACTCAAAACGGGAGCTGTTTCAAATATCTATGGATTTTATTCAATTTCTATCAATGAAGGTGATTATAATATTTCTTATTCTTTTGTAGGTTATCAAAGTATTGAGAAGAAAATTGCTTTGCATAAAAGTACTTCAATAGATATTGAAATGCAACCTAAGGCAAACAATATGAAGGAAGTAGTTATTGTTGATAAAGCAGCAAATAAGAATGTAACCGACTCAAAAATGAGCGTTAACAATTTAAAAATAGAAACCATCAAAAAAGTTCCTGCATTATTTGGTGAAGTAGATTTGGTGAAAACAATTCAGCTTATGCCAGGTGTTCAGTCAGGTGGTGAAGGTTCTACTGGCTTTTTTGTTAGAGGTGGTGGTATTGACCAAAATCTTATACTTTTAGATGAAGCCACTGTTTTTAATGCATCTCATCTAATGGGTTTTTTCTCTGTTTTCAATCAGGATGCTATTAAAGATGTTCAATTATATAAAGGAGGAATTCCATCTATATATGGTGGAAGACTTTCTTCTATTTTGGATGTTCGTATGAATGACGGAAATAATAAAACTTTCCATGCCAAAGGTGGAATTGGAACAATTTCGAGTCGTTTAACTGTTGAAGGTCCTATTGTTAAAGAAAAAGGTTCTTTCGTTGTTTCTGCCCGCAGAACTTATGCAGATTTGTTTTTATTATTTAGCAAAAAAGAAGACCTCAGGAAAACAAAACTTTATTTTTACGATTTAAATGGCAAAGCCAGTTATACATTAAATAAGAAAAATAGAATTTATTTATCTGCTTATACAGGGAGAGATATAACCGGTATAAGTGATGCTTTTAAAATGAGTTGGGGCAACAAGACAATTACAACCCGTTGGAATCACTTATTCACTGAAAAGGTTTTTTCTAATTTGAGCTTGATCTTCAGCAATTTTGATTATTTACTTGGACAGCCAAGTGGTATTACCGGTTTTGAATGGAAATCTAATATAAAAGAATATTGTTTAAAAAATGACTATACTTATTATATTAACTCTAACAATACTTTAAATTTTGGGATCATAGCAAATTATCATACATTTTTACCTGCTGAGATTAAAGGAACAGGTAGCGAATCAATATTTACTGAATATAAAATTAAGAAAAACCAGTCTTCAGAATCTGGTATTTATTTGAGTAATACTCAAAAGATCGGAAAAAAAATAGAAATACAATATGGAGCAAGGTATTCTAAGTTCTATAATATTGGACCAGATACTATTTATAACTATAATAGCAATTATGATACTACTGGTTATAAGGCTTATAAAAAAGGAGAATTCTTTCATACTTTTGGAGGTATAGAACCTCGTATCAATTTCAGGTATTCTATAAATGAAGTCAGCTCAATTAAAGCTTCTTATAACCGTATGATGCAATATATTCATCTTGCAAGCAACTCTACAGCATCTATGCCATTAGATATTTGGTTTTCTTCTAATCCAAATATTAAACCTCAGATAGCTGATCAGGTTGCAATAGGTTATTTCCGAAACCTTAAAGACAATATGTATGAAGTTTCTATTGAATCTTATTATAAAAAAACAACAAATCAGATCGATTTTGCAGACCATGCTACATTAATAGCGAATCCATTAATAGATGGTCAATTACGAATAGGTAAAGGCGAAGCTTATGGGCTTGAGTTCCTTGTCAGAAAAAACGAAGGTGTATTTAATGGATGGATTAGCTACACACTTTCAAAATCTACAAGAAAAGTTCCTGATATTTATAATGGCAACATTTATCCTTCTAATTATGATAGACGACACAATTTGGCTGTTATTTTATCTTATGATATTACTGAAAGATTAACTACTTCGCTTAATTGGGTTTATTACACAGGTGTTCCATTTACTGCTCCTACTGGAAGATATACCTTTGGAAATATGACAGCTCCCGTTTATTCTGAAAGAAATCAGGCAAAATTACCCGATTATCACAGATTAGATGTTTCTATTGCTTTCAAAAACAAGAAGAAAAAAGCAACCCAAAAATGGGAAAGCGAATGGGTGCTTTCAGTTTATAATGTTTATAATCGCAAAAACCCTTACTCTATTACTTTTAGAGAGAAAAAGGAAGATCCTACGCAAACAGAAGCAGTGATGACCTATTTGTTTCCAATTTTACCAGCAATTACTTATAATTTTAAATTTTAATTAAAATACAATATACAGATGAAAAAA
>DYDE01000077.1 GCA_020718065.1 Marinifilum sp.
ATAAAAATGATGCTAAAGCAAAAAGATTGCACAATTCTTTTATTAGTTGACTAAGGCCAACTGCAATATATCCTTACTTTTATACTATTTTTATTGAATTATATTGTAGAAAGCTGAAATATGATATAAATGCTGCTAAAGCAAAATTGAAGTATATGTTTTAATCAGTTGGCTTTAGCCAACTGTAATGGAAAAGATAAAAAATAAAAATGAGAATGATGTATTGCAGTCAGTTTTAACTGACTGATAAAAGCATTAAAAAAAACATATTGCCTAATATATTGTCATCTCCCCCCTTAGCGAAGTCTGCAAATATTTCTCAATTTTATCTTTGGTATAACCCCTGCCCAATAAATACATCATTTTGGTTACCGCAGCTTCGGTAGTGATGTCTGAACCCCCGACAACACCAATTTTTCCCAAATCGGAACTGGTTTCGTATTTACCAATTTCAACTGCACCACCACGACATTGCGTTACATTATATATAATAATTCCTTTATTTATGACTTCCTTTAATAAATCAATAAACCATTTACCAGAAGGAGCATTGCCCGAACCAAAGGTTTCCATCACAACACCCCTTAATCCCTCAGTAGATAGAATAGCTTTTACTGCATTTTCTGTAATACCTGGAAATAGTTTTAAGATGATGATGTTGGTATCTATCTTTTTTACCACCCTGAATTCTTGTTCTATAGATGAATGAATAGCTGTGTAGTTATATTTTATATAAACACCCACTTCAGCGAGCAAAGGATAATTCACCGAACGAAATGCTTCAAAGTTTTCGGCATTGTACTTATTGGTACGGTTGCCACGGTATAGTTTGTTTTCAAAATAAATACATACTTCCGGAACAATAGGTTTTCCATTTTCTTTAGCAGCAGCAATTTCTACGGCTGTAATAAAATTTTCCTTTCCGTCAGTTCTTATAACACCTATGGGTAATTGCGAACCAGTTAATATAATAGGTTTGTTTAGATTTTCGAACATAAAACTCAAAGCAGAAGCAGTATATGCCATGGTATCGGAACCATGAAGAACCACAAAACCATCATAGTTGTCATAATTTTTTTCTATTAGTTCGGCAAGTTTTATCCAAACAGGGGGAGCCATGTTAGAAGAATCAATCGGTGGTTCAAAGGAATGTGTATCAAAATGATAATTAAATTTTTTTAACTCAGGGATTTGTTCTGAAAGATGAACAAAATCAAAAGGTTTTAACGAACCTGTTTCAGAGTCTTCCACCATACCAATGGTTCCTCCTGTATAAATGATCAATATCTTGGGTTGCTTCATAAATTAAATTCTGTTTTTTTAGTTTTATATTTAGAGGTAAAAGAGATTTCTAAATACGTAGCAAATTTACTTTAATAATTTAAAATATAGAAAAGTCTCAATACCTTAACTATATTTCTCTTTTATATTCAGTGTTTATAAATTAATAGTTTTAATATTAAAACCGATATAACCTTTTGTTTTTCAATACTGGTTTTTCATTTGTCTTTGAAAAAAATTTGAAAAAAAGAAATGAAATTCATACCTTTGATATTTGTTTAAATTTATAGTATTAAGTAACAAATTTTTAAAATTATCGTATTTATATAAATAATCCTGACAGAAAATTTATTAATAATTAAATTTAATTATTTATGAAAAAGAATATATGGTTTTATACCTTGCTATTGCTAAGTATATCAATGGTCATTACATTTGGTTGCACAAAAGATAAAGATAAAAATAATGAAGATACAAGTCCAAAAAGTTCTTTAACCGCAACAATTAATGGTAATTATTTTTTTGCACGGACTATAGTTAGTGGGATAATGGGTACTGATTATGTAATTAGTACTGCAGGAGGTACTCAAATTCTAGAATTCAGGTTTCATGCCGATTCAATTAAAATAGGACCACTTCCTATTTCGTATATTCATTCTAATTTTTTTGCTATGTATTCTCCCAATGTATATGAGGATATGTACACTTCTGATTCAGGAATGGTAAACATCACACAATACGATTCTATAAAAGAAACCATAAAAGGAACTTTTAGTTTTTCTGCTTCCAGAAGCCTGAAAAACGTAAAATCATATATTACTTTTACAAATGGTAATTTTGTAATATTAGAATAATTATTTATTCGTTTTTGATTATTTGTTAGGCTCTATAATAGTTCATAAAAAACAAAAAAAGCTTCAACTCTCAAAGAGTGAAGCTTTTTTTATTGCCCCAAATGTTTTTAATATGAAATTGCTAAAGTATACAGCTTGCAATTAAATAAAGAGAAAACTTAATGTTAATGGTGTTGGGAGAAAGAAGTATATTTTACTTATTTAAAAACAGATCATTTTAACAATTGATTATATGAGATAATTGAAAATTGATTTTAATAGCAAAAAGATTATTTATATCTTTATTAAGAAAATCAAGCTTACCTCAGCTCATTCCAAATTAAAAGAAATATAAATCTAAAATTAACAAAATGAAAAAGATATTTTTAATCATCATTGCATTGGCTAGTATAACTGTTATCAATGCACAAACAATACAATCAAGTAGCTATGGAACTACTGGCTATATAAAAAGCGATGGTACTATACAAAATAGTAGTTATTCAACAGTAGGTTATATTAAAAGCGATGGCACCATTCAAAATAGCAGTTATTCGACAATTGGTTATATAAAAGATGATGGCACTATTCAAAATAGCAGTTACTCAACAGTTGGATATGTTAAAGATGATGGAACTGTTCAAAATAGCAGCTATTCTATAATAGGATATATAAAAGATGATGGAACTGTTCAAAACAGTAGTTACAGCACTATTGGCTATGCTGTTGGAGTTAAAAAAGAATGGGCTGCTGTTACCTTTTTCTTTTTTAAGTTCGATTAATTATAGAAAGAAAGGAATTTCTCTGTCAAATCTAAGATGACAAATGCACTTTTTCGTCAAAGGCGTTTTGGCTATCCCACATTGCAGCACATTTGCAAGCCTCCAAGTGCCAACGCTAAAACCAAAGGCTTGCAAAAGAGCTGCAATTTCCACCCCGCAAATACAATTACCAACGATATACTTTTTCTTAAATTAATCCAATTTTTGAAGCACATTTGATTGCCTCTATTGCATTATCGGCTTGAAGTTTTTCAAGAATTCTTTGTCGGTGAGTATTTACAGTATTTACACTGATAAATAATTTATCAGCAATTTGTTTACTAATAAGACCTTTTGAAATAAGTTGAAGTATTTCCTTTTCACGTGCTGTGAGCATAGCCTCCTTATTGGGAGGTGGGAACATATATACCGCTCCTTTTTTAATATCAATCAAACGGCTTCTGAATGGAGCATCATCATTTTGGTCGGGCGAAATATCCATTATTCCCATAGCTAACCATACATTTCCATGCATATCAGATTCGAGACACATATGTTGTTCTATAATTCTGATGTATTTTCCGTTTCCATTCAGGATGCGGTATTCGTTGACAAGTTTACTGTCTTTACGATATTCAGGTGGTAAAGAAAAACCATAACAAAGAAAATAAAAGCCGGCTTCCATAAGTTGAGGATAGTCATCTGGATGTATTCGACTGTCCATATAACTTGTTTCTCCTTTTGCTTTTTCCAAATCAATATTTAATATTTGCGAAATATTATTGGAAATGAAAACATGTTGCCTTTTATAAAAGTCGAATATCATAATTGCACTGTTGCTTAATTCGTCTATCTTTTTAAGATAAGGAATATGCTGCTCAAGTATGTTGTAATCTAAATCCGCCTCGGTAAACTTTTGCGAATTGAGCAATTCATTGTATTGTAATTGTAATTTATCTGTTTTATTATTCATAAAAAAATACTGATAAATCAGTATTGTATTAAAAATTAAATGTAATGAGATTTGCACAAAAATAGGAACAAATATTAATAATATGAATTTAAAATTTTATTTCAGCATTTTTTTTAGTTTTTTGCTTGGTGTTATTGAGGCACAAAATATCACTCAAACTATCAAGGGAAAAGTTGTTTACAAAGAAACTCAATCACCTCTGCCTGGTGCAACTATTGTAGTTTTAAACTCAAATCTGGTTATCGGTGCAGTTTCCGATATTGATGGAATAATTATTATCAAGAATATTCCTATAGGTCGTTATGGGCAAGTTTAAAAAAATGAAATTACAGAAAAATGTCAATAAAATTTTATTATTTATAGGTAACCTTTAATACTTTTAGAGGTCTAATTTTGTAAAACAAAATAATGTTTAATTTAGATGTAATAATTATGAAAAAATTAATTTTCTTATTAGCAGTCAGCATAACACTATTGAATTATCAACATATCTATGCACAAACATTTGTTGAAGATACAATTCCCAATGTTTTCCCACTATGGGGTTGTTCGGGTGCTTGGACGGATTATGATAATGATGGAGACAAAGATTTGCTTCTATCAGGAATAGATTCCAACGGCTACCGAAATGCTAAAATATATAGAAATGATAGCAATTCTGTGTTCACCGATATAAATGCAAATACAATCCTTGATGGAACATCTTCTGGTTCTGTAGCTTGGGGTGACTACAACAATGATGGTTTACAAGATATCCTTATCACCGGATATAACGGAGCTTTTGTATTAACTAAACTATACTATCAATCAGGCGGAACCTTTATACCTGATATAATTACTTTGCCCGAAGTAACATTGGGCGAAGCGAAATTTGGCGATTATGACAATGATGGAGATTTAGATATTGCAATAACCGGATTGCATGCACCCTTGCATGGCTCTTGGTATAATTTGGCAAAAATATACAGAAATGATGTTGGTGGTGTTTTTACAGATATTAATGCCCCATTGATACCCCTTCAAAATAGTTCACTTGACTGGGGTGATATGGATAATGATGGTGATCTTGATCTCCTTTTAATTGGCGTGGATTCTAATAATGTTGATCATGCAAACATATACAGAAATGACGGGAGTAACATTTTTACAGACATATCAGCAGGTTTAACAGGTGTTAGAGGTGATGTATGTAAGTGGGGAGATTATAATAATGATGGCAAACTTGATCTTTTTATTACTGGTTACAATGGTTCTATACCTAAATTTATCATATACAAAAATACGGGTAGTAATACTTTTATCCCTATTACAACAAGCATTGAAGGTGGGCCATCAGGTGATGCTGACTGGGGAGACTATGACAATGACGGCTTACTGGACATAATAATATCTGGTAATAACTCAACAATAAAAGTTACACATGTCTATCATAATGATGGTGGTGATTTTTTTTCACTTCTTCCTCAATCGTTTCCAGGCTTAAATACAAGCACGGCACTTTGGGCAGATTACACAGGTGATGGAAAATTAGATTTTATTATTTCAGGAGAAACAAATACATCAGGTCAAATACTTACAAAATTATATAAACAACCATCAGGAACAGGCATTACAGAACATGGGCAAACAATATATAACATTTCTATTTATCCTAATCCAAGTTCTGGTAAATTTTCAGTAGGAGGTAAAGAAAACATAAGTTCAATTGAGATTACTAATATACTTGGAGAAAAAGTTTTTGCAACCATTGTAAAACAACAAATATCGAACGAAATAGATATTTCCGACTCTCCCAAAGGAATTTATTTTGTAAAAATGTTTGACGGAGAAAAAATTTATACAGAAAAAATTGTGGTAAAGTAACGACATTACGAATGACAAAAAAGAGAACCAGCCCATAACACGGTGCTGCTGCCCAGCGGGGGGAAAGCGAAAGATTGCAAGTGAAGAACAATAAATAAAATTAATAACAGGTGAAACTGATGTACTTATTAAAACCCCGCCGTCAGCAGCATCGGGAACGTTAGCAAAAATTTTGAAAAAAGATACTGTACAAAAAAAATATTACTAGGGTTTTGATTTTTTACTGTTTTAAAATATTTTTTTTCGATAGGCAATAAAAATAGAATGAAAAAAAATATACTATTTTTTTCATTTGAGCGTTATTATATAAAACAATAGCAAAATCAATATAAAAAGAGATAATAATCATAGTGGAAATTAAAATTTCATCAAAAACATAAAAAAATTAATAAAACATATCATAAAATAATTTTTTAGAGTTATTCATTTAAATGAAAAGAGGTAATAAACCGAAAATAAGTAAACACAAAGGTATTATGAATATAAAACAAGAAATGAGGGAAAAAATAGCAATAAACAATAAAAATTAATTTAAATGTTAATGGTTTAAATCAAAATTTATTTCGAGAAGAAATAAATAGTTTTAATTCACGGATTAAATAATTTTAAAAAAACTATATGGAAAAGAATTTAATAAAACTGTACACTTTGCTTATCGGATTAATAATCTCAACAACGTCCGTTTTTGCACAAGTGAACTACACATTGCAGGATAATGATGTTTTTATAGAAAATGGCTATATAAAACAGTGTTATTATAATTTCTCGGCAAACACAAACGGAACCAATCTTACCATTCCAAACACATTGCAAGGACAAACAGTAAATGGTATAATTAATGGAGGTTGGTCAATTGGGGGGCTTTTTTCAGGTTGTAACATCGGTGAGTTAACTCTTCCAAATACATTTAAGGACATAGGTGCCTGGGCTTTTTCTTTTAACAACATAACTGAACTTGTTATTCCTGCAAGTGTAACAAGAATTGGCGAGGCGGCGTTTAACAGCAATGCTATAAACTTCATAAACGGACATAACTCAACAGGAATTATTTATGCCCGAAACAGCGATGGGACAAATGATTCTACTACTATTATATCATATGGAGGTACACTAAAAAATGTTGATTTTATCTCTGACAATGTTACTGTTATCGATAATTGGGCTTTTGGACTGATTGGCATTACAAGCGTAATACTTCCCAATAGTATAGATTCAATCAAATATGGAGCATTTAGCCAAAATCAAATTGCAAATATCACATTTTCAGAGGGTCTTACTTTTATTGGCAACAATGCTTTTACTAACAATGAAATAGCAAGCATTAACATCCCAAGTAGTGTGACACTTATCGGGTTTGGTGCTTTCGGCAATAATTTGCTTATATCAGCTACTTTTGAAGAAGGGAATTTAACAAGTATAGCCGATAGAGCCTTTGGTGGTAATCAGCTTACAACAATAACTATTCCAAGCAGTGTAATTACTATCGGTTACGAAGCATTTTCCGACAATAGTATTACCAATTTAACATTTACAGGAAATAACTTAAAAACGATTGGGAAAGAAGCATTTTTCGAAAACCACATTATCGGACTCAACATACCCGGTAGCGTAGATACAATTGGAGCAAGTGCCTTCTATGGAAATAACATTACTGATGTCGTGTTTAATCAAGGAAACTTGACTTCAATAGGCGAGCAAGCTTTTATGAATAATCAAATTTCTTCGGTTTCAATTCCTGATAATGTAACTGACATTGGCGAAAGGGCATTTATGAGTAACAACATTACAAGCCTGACTATTCCTAATAGCGTAACACATATTGGAGGAGGAGCTTTTAATGACAATGCCGTGACATCAATAAACGGCGTATCAACAAATGGGATTATTTTTGCTCGGAACAACGATGGAACAGAAGATATAACTACTATCGTATCATATTGTGGAACTACAACAGCAGTTAATTTTATTCCGGATAACGTGACAGTGTTTGATAATTATGCCTTTTCAAATAATAGTCTTACCCAAATAAATTTCCCGAGTAATTTAAAAAATATAAAAAAATATGCCTGTAGTAACAATGAATTTGTTCAGATGATATTTCCGGTAAGCATAACTACCATAGGCGATTTCGCTTTTGATAATAACGGTCTGTCAGATATCCTGTTTGAAGAAAACAGTTTGCTGGTCAGCATAGGGGAAAACGCCTTTTATGAAAATTTATTTGATCATTTTACTTTGCCTGACCATAGCAACACAAGTGGCTTTATAGGGTGGTTTGACGGCGATGAAAATAGTGTGGAAGGTCCACCTTATGTTGCAACTAATCTTAAAACATCTTATATAGCGAAGGGCTTAACCGGTATTGGTGACAATACTTATATGACGAATATTAAGATTTATCCAAATCCTGTTACAGACAAATTGTTTATTGACATACCAGATAATGTGAAAGTAAAAAAAGCATTAATTTTAAATTGCAACGGTGAGACTATTGAAATACGACAAGAACTATTTTCGTCACAAATTGATGTGAGTACATATCCTAAGGGTGCGTATTTTGTAATAATTGAAAGTACAAACGGGGAGATACAAACATTCAAAATCATTAAAATATAGCTCTATAGTTTACAGATTATTAAAGAAAAACTTGGCTATAGTTTAGACAATGATTACTCAAAAAGCACCCTATAAACCACCAACTCAATATCTATTCTTAGACCAGAAAAGAAAACTCGAATAGTGAAAAGAATTCAAAAACAAATTACTAAATATGCATTGACTAATAAAAATCTTGGAATCGTATCTATCTGATATACAATAACAATGAAAAACGTTAGTCAGAATAGACTTAGGACAATTAATAACCAAATAAAATTAAAATTATGAAAAAAAAATCATTACTTATTATTGTAGTAGCTCTGATTTGCAACCTGCATCTTGTAATCAGTAACTGTCATTCACAAACCATAACCATTGCCCCTAATTTGAATAGTCCATGGAGCTTGGTTACCGATAATAGTTATGTTTATTGGGTAGAAGGTGGATATAATTATGGTGCATTAAAAAAAGTATCAATTAATGGGGGTGCAATAACCACCTTGGCAACAGGCTTAGTTGACCCTGTAGGCATTGGTATTGATGGTGATTATGTTTATTGGATTGAATGGAACACTGACTTTAATGGCTTAATTAAAAGAATACAAAAAACCGGAGGTTCTATTACAACCATAGCCTCGGGTTTACATTGTGCACAAAACTTCATGGCTTTTAACAATAACAATGTATATTTCGCAAATAAACAAGCTGATGGCAAAGGAGCTATAATGTATGCTCCAAAAGACGGTTCCGGAAGTCTTACAACATTAGTAGGGGGTTTTTCTAACCTCACGCTTGCCATTGCTATAGATAACAATCTGGTTTATTTCTACGACGATAACAATAACATAAAAACTATCCCTGCTAATGGTGGTACTATTACTACTATTGGAAATGGCAACCCTTATATGTTTTATATTCATGGTTCCGATCTTTATTGGACTGAATTCAGCTATGGCAACATAAAAAAAATGCCTAAAACAGGAGGAACTGTTACCACTATAGCCACAGGTTCTGACATGCCCGCTAATTTAGTAGTGATAAATAATAACGTCTATTGGATTGAGGCCGACGAATATGGAAAGGTAAAAAAAGCTCCTGTAAATGGGGGAACAACAACTGTAATTTCAAATGAATCAAATACTATTGGTATTGCCACTGATGGTACAAGTTTATATTGGGCAGAATCGGTAATAGAACACGGGGGTAAAATTCAAAAACTTGATATAATAACAGGAATTGGTTTGCCAAAAAACAACAATACCGATTTTACAGTAATTCCTAAATCAGATGGCAACTCATACCTCCTATCTTTTAATGCTACAACAGTATCAACTTACAAGCTTACTGTGTATTCTTCACTCGGTACTCCAATATATAGTATGGCATTCGAAAACAAGGAAGGATCATTCTCAAAAGAAATAAAACTCGAAAATATTGAAAGCGGTATTTATTTCTTTAATCTGCAATCCGCAGAAGGGTTTGCAACTAAAAAAATGTTGTTGGTAAAGTGATATATGGGTTGACTATAGTTAAACGAACAATAAATATCCGTAGCTTCAAACGTTAGTCAGAATTCAAAGAAACCGCAATGCACCTATTATATTGAAAATTGAAAGTGAATAATATTATGAATAGATTTCTTTTTTATCAAAAATGGCTATTTCTTTATAGCTTGATTATTATGTTGATTGGGCTATTAATCATTATATTTAAAGACACTATTGTCTTTAGTATAATCAATGATTATATCAATAATTCATATTGGCATGAATCAAAAGTGGAGCAATCAACTGTTATAGCCAATACAAAATTGCAATACAACGACATTATAAATTGAGAAAATTATGAAAAGACCTAGAATAAAGATGGAACTAACGGTGACAGACAAAACAGTTGAAATAATCGGCTGGCTTGCGCTGTTTACAATTTGGGTTCTTGTAATTTCAAGTTATTCAAACTTGCCTAACACTATTCCGACACACTACAATGGAGTGGGAAACGCTGACGGATTTGGTAGTAAAACAAACATCCTGATTTTGCCATTAATAGCGAGCGTTCTCTTTGTTGGTATGACAATACTTAATAAATTCCCTTTCATTTTCAATTATCCGGTCAAAATAACAGTAGAGAATGCATTTAGACAATATACCAATGCGACAAGGATGTTACGTTATATGAAACTCATTCTTGTAATGCTTTTCGGACTAATTGCATTTAAAACAACACAATGTGCCAATGGACAGTCTTTCGGACTTGGCGTTTGGTTTTTACCATTGACAATGGGTCTCATTTTCATTCCATTGATATATTTTATAACGAAATCATTTAGGACAAAATAATGATGAAACAAGGAAGTACTGGCTATAACATCAGCTACCCACAAGCCGGGTTTTGGTAGCTCGTTGAAAGGAAATTTGAATTTGAAAAAGAAACTTATCGTGGACAATTTATCGGGAAACTCCCGGCCTGTGTGTAGCTTCCTACGTTAATTTCCAGTCTTTATTTTATGGCATAATGGGCGGGATAACTGCGGTTTCAGGATTCTTCAAGACAGTAATATCCGCTATTCCGTTTAAGAAAAAGAACAATGGGCATGGATTTGTTACTTCTGAGGGAGTACTATTTGGTTGTTTTTAACAGATTATGCTTCAATTGTACATGGAGTTTATGTGCATAGCATTGTAAATTTGATATTATATGTATTTGGTCTTATTCCCTTAATTTTTAAAAAAAGTACTTCGACATGGATAATAAAAAGTATAACGTTCACGGTATAATTAGTATAGTGCTGATTTTTATCTCATTTGGAATTGGTATAGCTTCGATTGCTATTTACTCAGTATTTGTGAGTCTGATAAGTGCATTAACCATAATCTTGGCTTTCATAACTATTTCAATAATCTATTGTTCAAAGTGCAAGTGCAGAGATAATTGTAATCATTTGATTATAGGGAAAATTTCAATTCGGTTTTCAAAGTTTAACTCTGTTGGATTACCTCAAAATTGGTTAATTAAAAATCCCACATTGATAATTTTGTATTGGGGGTTTATTGTATTAGCTGGCTTGGAAGTATATTTCTTTGTTTGCAATAATTGTTTAAATGATAAGTGTTCTATGTGTAGAAAAAAATAAAATGAACGAACGCCCAACACGCAGTATAGCCAATAAGGGTTTCAGTGGTATGCGAAGGGAGATAGAATTGTGTAGGGAGTTTTGGAGATGAAAGAATTAGGAGGAGAGGGTAAATAGGTGAAACCTATAGGGATAGAACCGACTTAGGCACTGACTAAGCCGAACGGGGCAACAGGTATAATAAGACTTATAAACCTCACATACAATCTCTTTAGATTTGAACAAGTTCAAAGACTTAATTTATGTAAAATGTAATATTGTGTTAGTTAGTTATGAAAGTTTGGATTTTTTAATATAAATTGAAAAATAAAAATGTAATATTGTGTTAGTTTTTCAGCACAGATTTAAATGGGTTCGATTTTGTGTCTGATAAAAGTCAAAAAAATGAATTTTTAGAACCCACCTAAACAAAAAGATACTTTATGAAAAAAATTGCAACTACAATTATGGCAGTTTTTATGGTTTTTTTATTGGTAACATTTTCAGGATGTGCTATCATAAAAACTATAAAAGCTATTAATGGTGGTACCCTGGTTAATGGACAGGAATATACCACACATTTTGAACTGGTAAAAAATACTATTTTCATAAAAGCGAAAATAAATAACAGTAACCAGCAATACAACTTTATATTTGATACCGGAGCAATAGATGCAATAGATGAAGGACTTGCCAATAAACTGGGATTAAAAAAAATATCTTCCCTTACAGCCAAAGATGAAGGTGGTATTTCGAAAAAAACAAATATTGTGAATATTGAACAACTTATTATTGGCAATATTATTGAAAAAGACTTAGGGTTTGCTAGTCTTAATCTTGATTTTGTTAGTAAAATGCTCAACACACAGGTTGATGGAATTATAGGAAATAATTTTTTTAAGTATTTTACTATAACGTTGAATTATCAGGATAGTACGATTTCTTTTTCGAACAATACAAAACCATTACACAAAATGGATAATGGATATATAATCCCTTTCAAACAATCTATATCAAATGGTTATGCCCCTCAGGTAAAATGTACACTTAATAATGGTTTTACAACTAATGCTATTATAGATTGTGGTAATGGAGGTTCTATACTTATTCCTAAAAGTGATATTGAGAAAAGTAATCTTTTAAAATATAATACCTACATTAGTTCTAAAGGTTATGGAAGTTTAGGAGCGATGGGGCTTAACAAAAAAAATGATAGTAGTAATATTGATTATCTGATACAGCTTAACCATTTTGGTATAGATTCGTTGCATTGTTCCAATTTGTTGGCCCAATCAACAAATAGTAATATAGGTTTGATCGGTTATGAGTTTCTTTCTCAATTTAAGGTCATCATTAATTACCCGGAAAAACAACTTATTCTTATACCTTTTAAACAGCCTGTAAGTTTTAAAAATAACCGGAATGAAACCGGATTTGGTGCTATTAAAACTGATGAGGGTAATTTTAAGGTGATTAATGTTTGGGAAAAATCGCAGGCAGATAGTGCCGGGATAAAAATCGGAGATGAGATTATTGAGTTAAATTCCATAAAAACAATTGATTTGTCTTACCAGGCATATCATTCCATTATTAATGATGACAATATTTACAAGTATTATTTACAAATAAAAAGCAATGGGATTGAACGAAAAGTTGTATTAAAAAAGAAATTACTTTTACATGAATAAGTATGAAACAATATAAAATGTAATAACTGTAGCTATTTGAAAAACTTAATAAATTATATATTTAAACTATTTAAAAATGGGAAAAACAACTTTCTTATTAACATGTACCTTGATGGTAATTCTGTTTTCTTGTTTCTTAGTTTCAAAAAGTAATGCTCAAACGCCTAAAGTAATGGTATTGAATGTTACTGA
The DNA here is from genome assembly GCA_020718065.1 of Marinifilum sp. Lineage (GTDB taxonomy): Bacteria > Bacteroidota > Bacteroidia > Bacteroidales > CG2-30-32-10 > CG2-30-32-10. Next base: position 13,302 of record DYDE01000077.1, read on the forward strand.
ACAAAAAGCATTGAATATTTTTTTCAGTAATTTTGCTGAAGCGAACATTGAATCTTTTACACAAAGTAATGGCATTGATGATGCAGCATTGATCAATTTTGCCATCTTGCACAATTACATCAATTGCCATAGCAAATTCGAACAAGAAGGTGATTATGATGTAAAAATCAAGAAAAGCTATCTCGAAGAAACTGCTAAAAAATATTTTGGAAAAGCAATTGTTAACCACAAATCAGTGGAAGGAGCTAAATATAGCAATGGATATTATATCATACCCCAATCTGACGGTGAAGCTTATACTTTTGCACAGGTTGAGAAGTTCTATGACATTGGCAATTCAAAATTCACAGCAGATGTTAATGTTTATACTGCTTATTCTGGTTGGGTGGGCGACCCACATGCCAAACCTTCAACTTGGGGAAAAGGGGATGATACACCTTCTTTATCTTTCAAAGTAAAAGCCATCGTTTCAAAAAACACAAATGGCAAATATGTTTTATTAGAATACATCAAACAACAATAATATATAGACAAACAAATTCAAAAAATTCCAACTTTCTTAAAATTGGAATTTTTTTTTGTTAATGAACTTTTCTAATAAACCCCAATTAGACAAAACACATAAACAAAAGAATATGAAGAAATATGAATTTAAAACCAAAATTTTGAAACACGATAACCTGGATGCAGCTTATATAGAATTTCCTTTTGATGTGGAAAAAGAGTTTGGAACCAAAGGGCAGGTAAAAGTTAAAGCTTATTTCGATGAATATGAGTACAGAGGTTCACTTGTTAAAATGGGTCGTCCTTGTTATTTCATAGGTCTCAATAAAAAAGTAAGAACAGCAATCAATAAAGGTCTTGGAGATATGGTTAATGTTGTCATTTTTCGTGATACAGAAGAAAGAGCTTTAGAAATTCCTCAAATAATGGAAAAGAAGCTTTCAGCTCATCCTAAAGAGAAACTCTTTTTCGATAAGCTTTCTTTTACCCACAAAAGGGAATATGTAGAATGGATAACATCAGCAAAAAAAGAAGAAACTAAGATCAACAGATTAAATAAATTTATTTTGATGCTTCAATCTGGAAAGAAAGAACCAAATTAATTGATTTATTTTCTCAACTATATTAAAATTATTATTTTTGTTTTTAACCAATTAAAGACCATGTTCTATGAAAAAACACATTTTCTACCTGATTATTATTATTTCCTTATCTTCCTGCACCATTCAAAAAGCATATATTGTAAATTCACCCAATGTCAATTGTTTTAAATACGAAAAAGAAAAGAACCTCAAATTTGCCATCAATAATTTGAGTTTAAATGCCCAAACTAATCTTGCTTTAAATAATAAATTTGGGCTGTCTGCATCTTTGTATGGAGGCATAGGTGATTTACATGCAGAATCTGGTTTTGGAGGAGCAGAAATCGGAGGTATTTATTATAAATATTTAAGCAATAGCAAGTATTTTGAATTACAGGGTGGGTATGGTTATTGTTATAACAAAATTGATACTTGGTGGCCAACAGATCCATTTATGTTTGTTGGGCTACATGGGACTTCATATAGTTGTATAAGTAATACCAATTATCATAAATTATATTTACAACCAACTTTTTTTCTAGTTGGAAAGAAAGCAAGCCTTGGGTTTGCTTTAAAATGTAATACTATTTATTTTAATAAATATTATTTTGAATTTTGTAATAAGTTGGATGATGGCGCTGGAGAAGGTAGTGATGGCAAAAGAGAAAGAGAAGGAATAACCTCTTTTAACAATAAGTATGGTTTTATGTTTGAACCAGTGATTAATTTTAAATTAGGACAAGTTTTCTTTATTCAATTTGTAGGAGCTTTGTCAAATAATATTGATACTGGAAAAGCATATGAATATATAAATAATCGACCAACAAACCCATTTACAGAGTATAGTTTTTCAAATCCTCAACATACTTATTTTAAAATTAATGTAGGTTTTGAGTTCAAATTAGGTAAAGACAAAAAGCCCATCATTCAACAATAACTCTAATCCATAAGGGATTTAAACTAATTTCACTTAGGTGTGTTTTTGTTTACTGTATTTCTTTGCTCAAAAGGATTATTGAAACTACTATATTGTTTTGTTTTTATTTTGTTTCTTTGATATAGTTCATACTATTTATTAGTTTTGTATGTATAAAATAAATTTTCATTCATTAAAATAATAAAATTATGGCAACTTTTTTATTTGTAGTGTCTTTTCTGGCACTTACCTATTTTGTAATAGCAAAAATAATTAACAGGTCATCTGAAAAAAGGCTGACTGAGTGGGAAAAGGACAAATCTCAGTATGGTAAACCAAAAGTATTTAATTTCTGGGCACCCAACTATCTTATTGTTATTTCTGGCATAATGGTTTTTCTGTTTTTATTCTTTGCTGTTTTTGTTGTTTCTGTCGGACCACAAGAAGTAGCGGTTGTTAAAACTCCATCTGGGGTAAAAGAAACTCCATTAACAACTGGTTGGCATTTTATTTTACCATGGTGGGAAACATATCCAATGGATAAAACAGTATGGGTATATACTTTCTCTAACAAAAAAACGGAAGGTAGCCAACCCGATGAAGATGCCATTTGGGCTCCAACATCCGAAGGTATTAAAATGGGGTTTGATATGTCGATATCATGGAGAATAGATCCAAAAAGTGCAGCCTGGATTTACCAAAATGTTTCTGAAGCGGATGGAGGTGCCGACGGTAGATATAAATGGATAGAAAACAATATTATTCGAGCTAAAACAAAATCCATATTTGCATTGACCGTTTCTAAATATACACCTATTGAATGCTACTCAACAGGTAGGGTGAGAATTCAGGCAGAAGTTGAAACCCTTTTGAGAAAAGAACTCGAAAAATTACATCTGATTCTTGATCAGGTTGATATTCGTGAAGTGTTTTACGATCCTGGTTATGAAGCTGAAATTAAGAACAAGAAAATTCAGGAGCAAAAATATTTAACTTTAATTGAAGTAACCAAACAACAGGAAGAATTATTAAAACAGGCTACTATCAATAAAGATATTGCTATTCAAACTGCCGAAGGTGAAGCTAAGGCTTTACAAATTAAAGGGAATTCTATTTCCAGTAATCCAAAAATTATCGATTTACAACTAATCGAAAAATGGGATGGTCAATTACCTACAACACTTATTAATGGAGGAAATGAAAGAGGCCTTATTCTTAATCTGGCAAAATAAATATATTAAATATACAATTTGTGAATTCTACAAAGTCAATCATTTATGGAAAATCCAAAAGCTTTTGATTTGAATGATCCTGAATTGGTTTCAGCAATTGACGAACTTTCATACTGGTCGGCTCCTTTTGGCTTGAAATTACTTGATTCGATCAGATATAAAAAAGGAATCAATGTCCTTGATATTGGATCAGGGACAGGGTTTCCTTTGATGGAGCTGGCAAACAGACTTGGAGATACTTCAACCATATATGGTATAGACCCATGGAAAGCAGCTATAGAGAGAACATTGTTTAAAATAAAGACTACAGGTATCAGCAATATAAAATTGGTTGAGGCTTGTGCCGAAAACATGCCTTTTGATAATGATTATTTTGACCTGATAACTTCAAACAATGGTTTAAATAATGTGCAGAATCTAAAGAAATCACTATCCGAATGCAACAGGATTGCCAAAAACCGAGCACAATTTGTTTTTACCTATAATTCACCCGATTCTTTCATTGAATTCTATGATGTTTTCCGGGAAGTAATCAATAAAAATGATTTGCCCCAATTGAATAAGGATATAAACACACATATTTATTCAAAAAGAAAACCACTTTCCGAATATGAAAATGAATTACAATTAGCAGGGTTTGAAATTGAAAGCATCAAAGAAGATAAATTTCATTATCGCTTTGCAGATGGAACTGCTTTTTTAAACCATTTTTTTATTAAATTGGCTTTTCTTGATAGCTGGAAAAAGATTGTACCAAAAAATAGGAGAACGAATGTTTTCAAAGAAATAGAACATAAAATTAATGATATAGCCAAAGAATCAGAGGGATTCAACACACAAGTTCCTTTTTTTACGATCAGTTGTCTAAAAGATAAATAAAAACATTATGAGCCTCCTTCAAAATTTGGAGAATAAGAATAAAAAACTTTTATTTTAATATTTAAACTTTTAGAACCTTAGTATAATTTACTGGTTTTTTGTCGCATTTTCATCTCTATGAGATTTATTATAAATTTAAAGTTTAAGGGAAAGAATTTACCCTAAAACCTGAGTTAAGCATAAATAAAGCAGCAACCACAAGTGTCTATGCAATAAACTTTATCAAACTGATATGGAAAATTGAATTAAAAAATTTTAAAACAATGTTTTATCTTCTAATTCCGGGTATAGGAAAGGTACTATCGCTTCGGGTTTATTAGGGTTTTCTTTTCTTGAAGAAATTAGTTTACTTATCGTATGAGCTTTCATTCTTTCTTCCGAAAAAGGAACAAAGTTTTTAATGATTTCTTCTTGTGTAAGGCTGTTGTTTAACCACTCCAACTCTTTTTCGGGCGAAAAGATAACAGGCATTCTTAGTTTGGTATTATGGATAACCGACATCATCGGATTGGCTTCTGTGGTGAGTATAGAAAAGGTATTGAAGATTTCTCCTGTTTCTTTGTCCACCCACGTGTCATAAATGCCTCCAAGCATAAATATTTCTTCTTCTTTTAATGAAATGAAATATGGATATTTTTTACCACAGTATGATCGCCATTCGTAAAAGCCCGAAACAGGCACGAGGCATCTTTTGTTTTGAATGGCTTTTTTGAAAGAAGGTTTTTCAAATACGGTTTCAGATTTGGCATTCAGATTATATTGTCTTAATTTTAAAGCATCGGACTTAGACTTTGTCAAGCCAGGTATAAGCCCCCAATTAAATAATTCAATTTCTTCTGGATTTTCTGAAGCTACAACAGGGTGTTTGGGATAAGTGAAAGCACTTATAAAGTAATTTGATTCAAAAGCATTGGTTTGGCTCAACTTTTTGAGCAGTCTGTTGCGATATTGCTTTGCTTTTTTGGTTAATGCTACACTAAAACACATAAATTATTTATGATTTACGATTATTTAACCACAAACAAAGGGTTTACACAAAGTCCACAAAGTTAAATATTTTTGAATATTGTGCAGTTATTTTTATTATCATCATTGTGTTCTTTGTGTATTTCAGCTTTGTGAGCTCCAAGGTTTTCACTATTTGAAATTATTTAGGGTCTTCTGA
>DYDE01000011.1 GCA_020718065.1 Marinifilum sp.
AATAGTTTCCCGCAGATTTCTCAAATATTCGCAGATTTATTTTCAATATGTTGTATTATTTGTTTTAAGAAAATCAGCGAAATTTGCGGGAGAAACTTAATTATTAGATCCCTCCTATACTTTATCTATAAGTTTTTATTTATGATAATTTTCTCAAGATAAGCTTTGCCATTAATGGTTAAATGGATAAAATACATGCCAGTTGCTAGGTTAGGAAGGTTAACAAGTAATTTATTATCCGCTGCATCATCAAGCTGATAGACAATTTGATTTAAGGAATTGATGATTTTTAAATCGTAAGGTTTAGTTATAAATTCATTAATTTCTACAAAAAATTGTCCTTTTGAAGGATTGGGATAGGTGTTTATATATTTTGATTGTTGTGAAATTGGTGTTTGTGAAATCTCATACCTATAACTTCTCTGAAAATCTTCACATATTTTTCCATTAGTGATAATCCATAACGTGTTTTCTGTAGGAACCCAACTCCCATTTAAATATTTTTGGTTTATGCCAGTTAATGCATTTCCGAGAGAATCATAGGTATAGGAGGTTTTAAAAGAACTAATCCATAAATTATCATCTAAATGCCATATTAGTTCTGATAATAAGTTGTTGTTTGAGTCAAATGTATAAGTTGTTAAATATTTTGTGGTATCGAAGTTAAGAACCCATCCCTTAGATGTATCAGCAATTATATTGTTTTTTGAATCATAAATATATGAGTGATATTCCCACATTTTACAAATGTTATCATAAAAGAATTTTTTAGATTTAGAAAATATCTGCCCATTAAAATTATATGTATATTCAATAAATTGAGATTTTTCCCATTTATTATAATTATAAAATTCTTGAAGTTCAGTTTTTAATTTACTAGTTGTATCATAAGTATATATGTTTCTAGAATCAAAAACAGGGCTACTTAAAAGAACTTTTCTGTATTTCTCAATAAGGTTTCCAATACTATCATATATATAATAATCATTAAAATGCCTTTTCCATTGATTATCTGACCTATACCACCATGTAGTATTTAGATTTTTATTATTTATATTATATGTGTATGAAATACTATCTTGTTTAATCCAAATATTATTATTAAAATATTCATGTTCCTCTGAAAGCAAGTTTTGATTATTATCATATGTAAAATTGCACAGAGATTGTTCCCAAATATTGTTTTTATATTCTTTATAAATGCTAGATAATAAATTTCCATTTGAGTCATAAGAACGAGTTGTAATATAATCATATATCCAAATATTCTGTTGCCACTTTTTGTTTATTATTACTAAAATACTATTTATTTCATCAAATGTACTTGTAATATATTCTTTTAAATTCCCCAAGGTATCATAAGCAATAAAGGTATTGTATTTCCATGCAAGCTCTTTTAACTGGGCTTTGTTAAGTGAACGATGAAGTGTGTTCCCAAAATCATTATTATTTAATTGATCGTTCTTTTGGAAATTTAATATTTCATCACTATTGTATTGTGGTTGTTGTGCTTTTAGGTTGCAGGCAAAAGCAAGCAACAAAAGCAGGCTAAGGAAGTGTTTCATTTGAAGTATGGGGTAAAGTTATTTTCTATATTTATAAATTTGGTTAATTTTTTCTTTTGAATGATTATGTTGTTTATTTAGAATGCAAACCCAACATTAAAACCGGCCTTGGCTACGATACCCTTGTAAATATGAGTTGAACCAAACAAAGAATTACTGCCTAAATATATGTCAGAAGCTTTGTCATCAAATAAACGTATACCACCACCTGCATAAACTTCGAATGAAAATTTGCTAACTGTAAGATTGTAACCCATTGTTACTCCTCCACCATAAACATTTACTGTATTTTTATGTGTTTCGAAAGGCGCAAATTGCAAATCGTTATATCTACCGTTAAACTGATATTGACGTTCGAAGACATAAGGTGAAAAGAACAAACGATTCCATCCGTTGTGTTTACCTTGTTTTATTAAATAGAAATTCCTGTATTGCAATTCTCCCAAATACCCAATGATAGAATAATCATCATTCGAATTTAAAGTATTGTAATATCTGTCTTCATTATAATAAACACCTGCCGAAAGAACCAATCCTGAACTTTTGCCAATACTTCGCTCGTAATTGATTATAAAATTTTGTTTAAAAAAGCTAAATGGAGATAATTTAATGGAGTTTTTGAATGGATAAACTGTTTTTTCCTGTGCAAATAAAGTTGTTGAAGTGCTTATTAGAAGGACTATTAATAAGATTTTTCTCATTTCATTTAGTGTTTAAGGTTAAGAAAATTTAATTTAATTTGTTTTCAAAGTTATTAATTTATTCATTAAATCATTTAAATAAAATACCTCCACCTGTGCAAGATGGAGGTATTTTAATAGATAATTATTCATCAAGCAAAGTTATTTCTACCTCACCTTCTTCAGAAGCATCGGTATTTGTGAAAAGTAAATATTTATTAATTGGTGCACCTAATGATGCGGCAGTAACTTCTATACTTTCACCTGCTGGTAGTTCTATGGCTATTGCGGGAGTTGGCGTATCTGCAGATGGTGCTCCAAAGTAAAACAACGAAACATCACTTATATTATAGAAATATAATTTATCGTCAACAGAGAAACTAATAAGCGCAGCTTTTGTGGTTTTTGCTGCAATTTTTAGATTGTATGGCAATATTATTTCTCCTTCTTTATTATAATGGTGAAGTTTAACAATCCTCTCATCGAAAAATAAAGATATTTTTTTAGGATTTCCACTATGAACTTTAGCAATGGATAAAAGATTTTGAAATGCCTGTTCTTCCATAATATCTAAATTAACATCCCACGAAATACGTTGTGTGCTTGTTTCTTCTTTTTGTTGCGATTGTTCATCGCGAGCTTTGTCGTAAGCTGTTTGTATTGAAATAAATTCGTCTAACAAAGCTTGTCCCAATTCTGCTTTATGATTGGTTATTGCTTTTATTATTTGCCACATCAGGTTTTCTGCAGTAGTTTTATTGATCTTAGTATATTCTGCTCTTCCATGAGGAAAAAATTCCTTGTAGGTATCAGAATTTAAAGGAAAAAGAACCAATATATTAGCTTCACGTAAAATAATTGTTCTTTTAAACCATTTAATAACATTATCAACAGTGGATGTTTTCGATTCTTCCATAGCAGAAGAACTAGACTTATCTCCCATACTTGCTTTAAGATTTGTAACTGCTGTTTGGGTTGGTGTTAATAAACTATCAAAGGGTTCTCCATTGGCTACTGCACGTTTCAACCGACTCAGGTGGTCGTTATAGAACTTAAACAATCTTGATTTACTTGCTTTCAACTTTTTGAAAGGCGATTCGAGAAATCTTCTTAAATTAATCATGGTTTCTTTTTTTAAATTAATATTTTATTTACTGAATTCATTTATTTTTTAAATAAATGTTGATTTAAACAGATAACGCAAAAAATTATTTTTTATTGTGTTGTGCTGTTTTTATTTTTTTTCTTTGTTTTTTTTCTCCTTTCTTTAAAAAAATTATAAATGTTGATATAAACAGATAACGCTAAAATTTATTTTTTATTGTATAATGCTGTTTTTTTTATTTTTATTTTTTGATCTGATTATTTTATTTTCATTTTTTTTTAGGTTTGAAACATAAAAATTTTTTCTGCCACAAAAACATTTATTCTCTGTGATTCTCCAAACTATTGTTTTTACCAATCAGTTAAGTTTGATTTTTTATTTATTTTAATTGATAACGAAAAATTTTTAAATTTATTTTAATTGGTATGTTATTTTTTTTCAATTGAATAAGAAAAAAATAAAAGATCCTGATAATTCTATTGTTCATTGATATGTCGAAACTTGCAAGGCAATAAAACATACGTTTTATGGCTTGGTAAAAACTTGCCAAGCAATAAAACAAAAAATTCATGGCATAGTAAAAAGTTTCCATGCCATAAAACAAAAATTTCATGGCATGGCAAAAAGTTTCCATGCAATAAAACATAAGTTTCATGGCATGCTAGAAACTTGCCAAGTAATAAAACATAAAATTCATGGCATGGCAAAAACTTTCCATACCATAAAACAAAAAATTCATGGCATGGTAGAAATTTGCCATGCAATAAAAAAGAAGTTTCATGGTATGGCAAAAATTTGCAAGGCAATAAAACATAAAATTCATGGCATGGTAAAAATTTGCCAGAATAATTTTTTGGCTTACACACTTTATAAGACAGTGCTTTTCAATGATTAGAATTAGGATAAATAAGATTCCTAAATAAAAAATTTAAACAACCTCTAAAATATTTATTTTCTACTTTTTTTTGTTTATATAAAAATGTTTTCATGCAGAAAAAATACGCTTTTATAAACAGAAACTACTTGATCATAAATTCAGTTTGTTTATGATAAAAAATTATTATCTATTTGCATTTTGAATTCAAGAAGTTGATCAAAATTTATATAGATACCCGACTCGAAGCAATTAAGGTTTTTGTAAATCGTTGTGTCTTTTGGTTTTGTAAAATAATACTGAAAATCATATTGATTTGAAATATATTAAACTCATACTATTTTTAAATTATAAATTTTAAACAATCTCTAAGTTGTTTTGTTAAGTATTATAAAAAAAAGAATTAAGAACAAAAGTATATGGATAAAATAAATATTTATATTTTTGCGTTGAAAATCAATTTTGGCTAAAAAAATTAACTTTTTATAGTTGTGTGCCATAAAAAAATCAGTTTTTTACTAATTGCACTTTTATCACTTACCTTTAATTTTAAAGGCTTTTCGCAAGACGACAAACCCCCATTAAAAAATGAAATTGGTTTAGGTGTGCCTAATGTTAATTTTTTAAATGAAATACTTATTGCAAATTTTTCATTTAAAACTGTTAAAAACAAAAATGCTTTTAGAAGTGGTGTGTCTTATGGCTTTTTTAGACCTAAGTATGAGAATTATTCAAGTCTCCTTATAAATGTAGGATATGAAAGAAGATTTTTTAAAAAAAAATCGAAATTATTGTTAGGTGCAGATTTATGCTACTTATTTACCACTTACGATCGGAAAGGTAGTTGGCCATACGAATATAAACATACTTTCTATCATGTGGGTTTAGGACCTGTGCTTGGTTATATTTATCAACCATTAAAAAAAATATCATTTCAAACAGAATGTGGTTTTTATTATGGACCAGGAAAAAGTAAAGATTCATACAATGAAAATGACATAATTGTTGATAATGGAAAATATTATACCTTTCATAGATATTTAAGTTTACATGTTTACTATCATTTTTAAAAAATATTTTATTTAACTCTAAAACATTATTATTATGAAAAACAAAATTCAAAAGCTTTTAGCAACATTTATTTTAGTGGTTTTTATTCCTGGTATTACATTGTTTGCAGGCAATAATCCAAAGTTTAAGAAAGAGGATGCCACACCAATATTATTAATAGGTGTAGGATTAGGTATCAACGATTACGGATTTGGATTGGGACTGGAAGCACCTATTATGAAAAATCTTTCTGTTTATGGCGATTTAGGTGTTGGTGGTTGGGGTTCTAAAGTTGGTATGGGATTCAATTATCATTTTCAGCAAATAACTAAAGGTTCTGTAATTAGTCTTGGCATTTCTCATGGTTCCGGATTAAAAGGTTTTGAAACAGATATGATGGTAGAGCCCAGTGGTGATCAGCAAAGAGTAAAACTAGATTTAAATCCTGTGAATACGGTGAATATTAAATATACTTATAATATTAAATTAGGCAGTAAAAGTAAGTTTGGTATAAGCGCAGGATATTCCATACCATTTACTACAGATAATTACAAAGTCCTAACTCCAGGGGTTAAATTAACACCAGAATCGGAAACAGTGTTAAACATGATGCAACCAGGGGGTTTGATTTTTGGATTCAGATTTTTATTTGGTATTGGTACAAAAGATTAATATAAAAAAACTTTATTAAATTATATTTATATTTGTATTACTAATCTACTTATTATTAAATATTAACCAAAATACAAAGGAGTAAACATGAAAACAAAATCTTTAATTAATTCATTTGTTATATTTATGGCAATGCAATTTGTAGTATTAAGCGCATATTCTCAATGTGCCAACAATGCCAACATTTATTCATTCACTTATTCTGGCAAATCATACGAAATTGTTAAAGAAACCAAATCATGGGTCGATGCCTCCGCTTGTGCAGTAGAAAGAGGCGGATATCTGGTAGAAATAGGAAGTCTGGCTGAACAAGTTGCTGTTTGTAATGCAATAGTTGCTTCAGCTATTCCAAATAACTATAAACCAATTGGTGATGGCGGAGGAACCTCTTATATCTGGATAGGAGCTACAGATAAAAATGTAGAAGGAACCTGGTTATGGGATGGCGATAATAACAATACCGGAACTCACTTTTGGACAGGTCAAGGTGCTGCAGGTGCAAACAATGGCACTCCTGTAAGTGGTTCTTTTATAAATTGGGGTGGAACATCAACAACAGTAGCTCAGGAGCCAGATAATTATAATAATCAGGATGGGGCAGCTATTGGTTTAACAGGATGGCCCTATGGTTCCACATCATTGGGTATAGCAAGTGAATGGAACGACATTAATATTGCAAATACAATTTATTATATTATTGAATACAATTACCTGATCGGAATTAAAGAAGAAAGCAGTAAAAAAACATATTATATCACTCCAAATCCCTGCACCGACAAATTATTTCTTAAAAACCAATATAACATAGAAACCATAAAGATTTATGATGGTTTGGGAATATTGGTTTATGAAAACAATGCATTGTCATCAGGCGAAACAATGATAGATGTTGCTGCATTAAAGGCAGGGGTTTATATTTTGCTTATTGAAGAAACAAAGCACAATTTTCAAACTATGAAGTTTATGAAAGAATAATGGTTTTGTTCAATTGATAGAAACTATAATTCTTTTAATTGTAAAAATCTTTTTTATATTTCAGAAATAGATCATTATGTTGAAAAGTCCAGATGGCTTTCTAAATCTGTTTAATAAGGATAAATGATTGACTTTACACCTGAAATTATTATCTTTGAAATCTAAATGAAGATAGTTAATAGATAAATATATACTGTGAGAAGAAGATGTATTAAAATTATACTCATTTTTTTATTATTAGGTTTCAACAATACATATTGCCAGACAAATAGATACCTTGACAGTTTACTTAATCTATTAAAAACAGAGAAAGATAATAAAGAAAAAGTTGACATTCTGGTTTTAATTTCTGGAGAACAGCTTAATTTCAAAAATAAAGATGCTGTCAATAGTGCAAAAAAGGCTTTACATATTGCACAAACAGAAAATATTCCAAATTTAATAGCCAATTCTTATCTTGCACTTGGTAATGCACACTATTTTGGCAATAATCCTGATAGTTGTTTTATCACCTTACAAAAAGCACTTAAAATATTCAGAGAAGAAAATAATGAAAAGAAAATAGCTCGGCTTTTTAATACATTAGGCAATTATTATAAAGACAAAAATCTTACAGATAGTGCCTTTTATTATTTTAATACTGCAAAAACCATTGCGGATAAAATAAAAGACGATGAAATAAAAACAGTTTCGCTATTAAACTTAGGTGCATTAAACGCCAATCAATTAAAAAAATATACCATAGCCGAAGAGTATACCATCAATGCATTGGATATTGCCAATCAATTAAATAGCAAAAAACTGGAAGCTCAGGCTTATTTCAACCTTGGAATAATTCGAAAAAACATAAATGATGAAATTGTTGCTGAATCTTATTTTCTAAAATCGCTCGATTATTTTATTGAAAACAATTACATACAAAAACAAATAAATGTATATAACAGCTTGGGGTCTATTTTTTATGAAGTTAAAAATTATAAAAAAAGTAAGCGGTACTTCAATAAACTTTTATCCTTAAGTATTAAAACCAATAATTTAAAAGGGAAAGCTGCTGCATATCATAATATAGGTTCCATATTCAGGAAAAATAACAGCATCGATTCTGCAATTATTTGTTATCAAAATGCAGCACTCATAAATAAAGAATCGAATAATCTGTTCTGGTTATCAAATAATTACGCTGAATTGGCTTTGTGTTTGTCGAAAAAGAAAGATTTTAAAATGGCTTATCAATACATTTTTCAATCCCTTCATATTGATATGTTGCGAGAAGACAGCAGTGATATTATGCAATGTTATAATATTATTGCCCAGATTCATTTCGACAACAACCTCCTAGATAGTGCTGTTATCTATTTCAATAAAAGCAATGCTATTGCTATAAAAATCAACGATGTTGAAACATTGTCCGAAAACTATCTTTTCTTATCGCAGGTATATGATAGAAAATTTGATAATAATAAAGCATTTTATTTTCTGAAGAAATACAATATACTCAATGATAGTCTTATTTCCATTGAAAATACAAAGATGGTAGAAGAATTGGAAATAAAATACAATGTTGAAAAGAAAGACCTCGAAATTGAAAATAACAAATCTTTGATAGCCAATCTTGAAACAAAAAATAAAATAAGACAAATTAGAATTGCTTTATTAATAGGTTTGTTAATAACCATCGTTATTATAAGCTTAATGATTTATAGATATATCAGCATTCGCAATAAACGCAGGACCGAAAAATTGTTTTTTGATAAACAGATGCTCGAGAAAGACATCCGGTTTTCGGAACTCGAACTGACAAAAGCGGTTGATGAGATCAATAACCAGGCTTACCTCATTCTTGAGAAAAACATCTTGATTTCTAAAATCAAAGAAGAGCTACAATCCATAAAGGATTACAAAAGTACAAGCAATGATGTAAAAATTGAAAAGATGTCGGAGCTGCTATCGGCGAAACTTGTCACCGAAGATAGCTGGCAAGAATTTAAAAAACGCTTTGATCATGTTTACCCTGATTTTAATGCCAAAATAAATCTTAGTTTCGGAAAACTTTCCCCTACTGAAACAAGGTTGGCCTGTCTCACCAAATTAAAAATCTCAAACAAAGACATAGCAGCCATGCTTGGCATCTCAACCGACAGCGTGCTTAAGTCAAGGTATCGATTAAAGAAAAAGCTAAACCTGAACGAGGAAGAGCAACTGGATGAAGTGATAATAAACTTATAATTCATTCTTTCCCTTATTCACATTCCTTATTATTTTTTATTTTAAGCTTGCAAAAATGTAAGCACTTCGTGGCCCATTTCCCTGAAAATCATCAAAGTAAAATTTGTCCATATTTTTGTCTATACAGCTTTCACTAGAATATGTTTTTAAGCATTTAGTTTTGTAAAAATATTTAATATCATTAAAAATTAAGGAGGCATATATGAAATCATTTCAGGTTCTATTTCTAATTGTTTTTATTTCAGTTATCGGAGTTTCACAAAATCCAGGAGAACTTGATCCAAGCTATAATAATGGCTCTGTTGTTTCAGGTGGATTAAATTACGCTATTGCACTTCAAACTGATGGAAAAATATTAGTTGGAAGTAAAAATTTTCAACTTATTCGGTTGTTAAATAATGGTATTGGGGATCCTACATTTGTCTCAGCATATTGGACAGGGAATGGTGAAATTAATTCTATTGCTATACAATCTGATGGTAAAATTATAGCAGCTGGAAATATCAGATCGGGTATTGCGCCTTCGGATATTCTTGTTATAAGGTATAATCAAAACGGTTCACTAGATACTTCATTTGCATCTGGAGGTATATTTTTTTATGCTCCCACTACTGGCTATGATTATGCCCGTGATGTGGCTATACAAAGTGATAATAAAATTGTTCTTTCATGCGAATACTCCAGCGGAATGAACAATTCAGATGTTGCTGTTATCAGGTTAAATTCTAATGGAACTTATGATAACTCTTTTGGTGTTAACGGTATTCGCACATTTTCAGCTTATCCAATGTGGGAAGAACCTCATTCGGTCAAAATTCAAACAGATGGTAAAATTGTTATTGCAGGTCATCATACCAGTACTACAGGACGGAATTTATTTCTGGCACGCATAAATCCAAATGGGAACATGGATAGTACATTTTCAGGGGATGGTATTTATAATATTCCCTTTTGTGGTGGAGCATATGATATGTTAATACAACCTGATGGAAAATATGTTATTGCCGGAACCATTCACTTAGGGACTGTTGATAATTATGCTGTTTACAGATTTAACCCGAATGCTACCATTGATGGAACCTTTGGGGTTGGAGGGGTGTTTTCAATATTTTTAGGATATTACGATTATGGTCGTGCTATAGCTTTGCAGTCCGATGGAAAAATATTGTTTGCAGGTTATCAAAGCTCAAATTCCGGAGGTAATGCTTTGTCAGCTACACTCTTTCGTCTTTTAAGCAACGGGACAGTTGACCCTACATTTTCAAATGACGGCTATTTAGTTACCGATTTAAGCTATGCTTATGACATAGCTATACAACCTGATGGAAAAATATTATTGGCAGGTGACCAAAATTTTCCACAAGTTAATGGCAGAGTGGAAAGGTATTATGCAAAAAACTACGAAAACACTTTGAATTTTGATGGTTCCAACGATTATGTGGAAATCCCTGATAACGACAATGGTATTTCATCAGCATTTACTGTAGAGACATGGGTGAACTGGCAGCAAGACGGTGTGCAGTTTATCTGTGGAAAATCTGTGGAACAAATGGAAATTCATACTTCTTCCGGTGGAAATCTGCGCTTTATACCGACTTCGGGAGTTTATCTCGATGCAACTAATGTTTTACCAATTGGAAGATGGACACATATTGCCTGCATTTACGACCCTTCACAATCCATAGCAAAAATGTATATCAATGGTAAGGAAGTCGCATTAGTAAATAATGGATCTAATCCAATAACAACACCTATGAGCAATACAACTTCTGTTTTTAACATTGGCAGACGATCCAACAATTCGTTATATTTTAAAGGCTCTATTGACGAATTTCGTATTTGGAACAGACTGCGTTCCCTGATAGAAATAGAAGCGGATTTTATTCATGGAATCAGTCCCATCGGGCAAGACGGACTTGTTTCCTATTATACATTTAACCAGGGAATACCAGATAGCAATAACACTACTGTAACATCTTTTATCGATAATTCAGGAACTTTTAATGGTGTTTTAAATAATTTTTCACTCAGTGGTGGCAATTCCAATTGGATTGAAAGTTATGCGATGGTAGTTCCTATAGCAAATTCTGCAATTAATATTAATGACACCTCGTTCACAGCTTATTGGACCAAACCTACGGTTGGAATTGTTGAAAATTATTTCGTTGAAGTTGCCACTGACAGCAATTTTACTGCTCAGATTCCCGGATCTCCTTTTACGGTTTTTTATCTCGATTCCACACTTTTGGTTACCTCTGAAAGCAACAATATTTATTATTACAGAATTAGCGCTAACAAAAATTCTGTTAATCATCAAGGGGCTTATAGTAACACTATTGCTGTAAATACTCACTCATATATTATAACGACATCTGTAAATCCAGTTGGATCTGGAACAGTATCAGGTGCGGGTGTTTATTATGCCGAAAACACTGTTACACTCACAGCAACAGAAAATACTGGTTATACATTTAAAAACTGGACAGAAAACGGAATTCCTGTTTCAACCAATTCAGTGTATACATTTACTGCAAATGCAAATAGAACAATTGTTGCAAATTATTCCATTGTTCCTGTTGCCGATATGCTTACATTTTCTACAAATCATTCGGGTGTGCAAACCCGCTACCCAAATGCAAATGTTTACAATTTAGGGAATATAGGCTCCACAGATGCGCTTACAAGTTTGTACATCAGGGTTATTGATGACAATATTGAAACATCTAACAGATATGTGATGTATAATGGCAGTGAGTTAGGACAATTAAATTTTCAGGGAAATAGTTCCTGGGTATTTATTCCCACTGCGCCTTTCAATTGGTCGGTAGGGCTCAATACGATGACCACTCAATTTGCTGATTATGATGGAAATTTACTTAATATTACAGTTAATTTTACGTTGGTACAAGAGTATTCTATTGCTGCCAATGCTTATCCAATTAGTTCTGGAACAATAAGTGGTACAGGCCTATATAATCAAGGTTCTACTGTTGTTCTTGCCGCAACAGCAAACCCAGGGTACAGTTTTGTGAATTGGACAGAAAATGGAATTGTAGTTTCAACGAATGCTAACTATACCTTCATTGCAAATGCAAACAGAACATTGGTTGCTAATTTTAACTTAATATCAGAAGTAAGAGAATTGATAAAAACAGATTTATTAAAAATATATCCCAATCCTACAATTGGTTTTTTTATAATTTTCTGTGAAACACAAGTAATTAAAAACATAGTAATTACTGACATTTCAGGAAAGATAATTTATTCATCTGTTGACCAGAAAATCAATTCTTTATCAAATCAACAGATTGATTTAAGTAAACAACTTTCGGGAATGTATTTTATCAAAATTATTACAAACAAAAACATTTTAACTGGAAAGATTGTAAAAGAATAATAAAATTAATTATTAATTCAAAGAACACAGCTAATCAATATCTTTTAAGATCAAAAGGGACTTTCTTCTATAGATGGTCTCTTTTTGATTTATTGAAGTTACTATAAATTTATTTAAAATATCTATTTTAATATATTTATTTTTGCCTCGTATAAATTAATTATCAAACTAAAACTTATCAATAATTAGATGAAAAAACTTTTACTCTTAATCTTTATGTTTATATGCCTGACAGCTTATACTCAAAACAAAAAAGCCATCAAACTATTTGATAAAGGAGTTATAGCCTTTAATGAAAAAAGGTTCAAGGAGGCTGATTCCTTGTTTGCTTTGTCATTAAAAATGGAACCAAATGCAGATACTTATTTTAATTTGGCTGCTGTCAAAAACGAATTGGGTGATCGTTGTGGCTTTTGTGAAAACATAAATAAATCTATTTCATTTGGTAATACTGATGCTGTTGCATTATATATTAAAAATTGTATTAAAAACGATACACTGTATTATAAAAACATTAAAGAACCAAATGTTGTTTTTTATTGTATTAAATCTGACCATATTTGTTTAAAAAATAAATTCTATTATGTATATAAAGAATATCAGGAAAAAGGTCAAAAAAAATCTGGTTCTTTTTATGTTGATACAAATATGATTAAGGTTACAGAGCTTATATCCCCAAACTGTGAAATAGAAAAATTTTTCAAAGAAAATATGCCTTATTCTGTTGTTGAAGAAATGCCTTATTTTCCCGAAGGAGATGAGGCACGTATAAAATTTATTACTGAAAACCTTGTTTATCCGGCAAAATCTAAATATAATAATATCCAGGGTACTGTATATGTCACATTTATTATTGAACCCGATGGAACTATTAACGATGTTAAAATTCTTAGAGGAATAGGTGGTGGTTGTGACGAAGAATGTATCAGAATTATTAAACTGATGCCCAAATGGATTCCCGGAAAACTTAATGGGAAACCAGTAAGAGTTCAATATAATTTGCCAATTAAGTTTACTTTGAATTAATAATCTCAAGAGAAATATTAAGTAAATAAAAAAAAATGAAAAAGACAATTCTGTTTATTCTTATTCTTATCCCCTTTAATTTATTGATGGCACAAACCGACACCATTAAAATCGGGGCATATAAAACTTTCACAGATTTTATTAATAATAAGCCTTTTGTAAATAAAACATTTAAACTTAAACCCAGAAAAACCATATCGGATATTCCATCTTTTTGGGTTGTAAATGATACTCCCATAGTAAACAAATATTTTATTGATGTGCATAACTGGGGGATATATAATGGAGAATATCTGTATATTAACAGTAAATGGGTTAATGACAAAAAAGGACATTTAAGAGTACAGGAATTTGGGAGATATTCCTATTTCGAAGCTGAAGCTATAATGAGCAATTCGCAGCAGGAATCAGTAAAAAAATCTTCAACCATGGGAGGCGGAATGGGGACTATTATATCTAAAGCTGTCATTTATGGACAAATTGCTCATAATACACATTATATTCTGGATCTAAAAACAGGATATGTATATCAATTAACCAAAATTAATTTAATGAGTATTTTAGAAACAGAGCCAGACTTAAAGGAGCAATTTAAAAAAGAAGAAAAACAAGATGATTTAAATATTCTTAAGAAGTATATTAAATTATTGAATAATAACAAATAATACATTTCTATACATTTCAGGATTAGGAAATTACAATAGTTACTAATTGTATATTCAAAAAAAATCAATTAGCATTATTTGATATTTTCCATAACTTTATTGCATTAATTTAATAATATGGAAATACTTCAACACATTCCGGTAAATCTTATCAACTTTGTTTTGGTTACATTGTTATCGCTGATAATAGGTTTGGAACAAAGTCGTCTGCTTCATGTAAAAGACGACCGTAAGTTATTTGGTACAGATCGTACTTTCACTTTTATTGGTATATTAGGTTTTGTATTATATATTATACAACCAGAAACATTATATTTATATATGGGTGGAGGTTTGGTGCTCTCTGTAATGCTGGGTCTTTATTATCATAATAAACTTAAAAATCTCAATAAATATGGGATGACCACTATTATGATCGCATTGCTTACTTATTGCATCGCTCCTCTTATAATTACCCAACCTAAATGGCTGGCAATATTGATAATAGTTACAGTATTGATATTTACCGAAATGAAAGAAAGATTCAACCTATTATCTCAAAAGTTTGATAGTGATGAATTTATTACGCTGGGTAAGTTTTTGGTTATTGCAGGGGTTGTTTTACCAGTAGTTCCTAACGAGCCCTTTGTTCCTTATCTTTCTTTAACTCCTTATAAGATTTGGCTTGCTGTTGTGGTTATTTCAAGTATATCTTACATAAGTTATTTGCTTAAAAAATTTATATTTAAAGATTCCGGTATAATTATTTCGGGCATATTAGGTGGATTATACAGTAGCACCGCTACAACCTTTATAATAGCAAGAAAAAGTAAAGAAGCTACAGCCAATGAATATCGTTATGCTGCCGCAATTGTTTTTGCTACAGTAATGATGTACCTTCGTATCCTCATTATTATGTTTATTTTCAATCCGGAATTGGGATATAAGCTACTTCCTGCATTTCTTACTATGATATTAGTATCAACATTAACAGGTATTGGGATTTTCTTTTTCAGAAAAAAAACAGAATCTACAGATGTTAATAAAACTACTGATGATAAAAATCCTCTTGAATTTAAGGTTGCTATTATATTTACATTACTTTATATTGTATTTACTATTATTACTTACTATACAATTGCCTATTTTGGTGTAAAAGGATTGAATTTATTATCATTTATTGTTGGAACGACAGATATTGACCCATTTTTAATCAATTTGTTTCAGGGTGGTTTTAGTGTTAGTATTAATGTAATTGCAATAGCTACCCTTCAGTCTATTATCAGTAATAATATTTTAAAAACCATTTATGCAGTAGTTCTATCTAATAAAAAAATCATAAAACCTATAATAATTGGCTTTGCTATTATTATAATCACCAATACCATATTCGCAATTTTATTATAATTAACATAAACTTAACATTAATTTAACATTTAACATTAAATTAACATTGGGTATTAAAAATATGTTTTTCTTTGCTTTTTAAATAAAACACTATAAAAAAAATATAAAAACATGAAACTGAGTAGAATATTTCAGATTTTGGTACCAAAGGACACAAAATTCTTTGATTTGTTTGAGAAAGACACAGCAAATCTTGTTGCTGGTGCCGAATTGTTTGTAAAACTTGTAAAAGAAAACGATACCGCACTTCAGGTAGAAACTATCAAACAGATAAAAGAAATTGAAAATATGGGGGACGATATTACCCATACTATTTTCAAAGAGTTGAACCAAACCTTTATCACTCCTTTTGATAGGGAAGATATTCACGAACTTGCATCTACCATTGACGATGTAATGGATTGTATCAATGGTTCTGCTCAACGTATCAAGATGTTTAAACCACAGCATCTCATTCCGGAATTTGCAAGAATAGCGGAACTTATCTTTAGTGCTTGTAGCGAATTACAGGTAGCTGTCAAAGAACTAAGAAACTTTAAAAATCCGGAAAAGATTACAGAATCATGTATAAGGGTTAATTTCATCGAAAATCAGGTGGACGATATGTATCATGCTGCTATTTCGAGTATGTTTGAGACCCAAACCAATGCTATTGAATTGATTAAATTAAAAGAAATAGCTATGACGATGGAAAAAGCAACCGACAAAGCCGAAGATGTTTCGGATGTTATCAAGACCATTATTATTAAAAACGCCTAATTCCATTATATGTTAACAATTGTTATTATTACCATTGCCATTGCATTGGTATTCGATTTTTTAAATGGGATGAACGATGCGGGTAACTCTATTGCTACTGTGGTGGCAACAAAAGTGTTATCTCCGAAAATGGCTGTTGCCTGGGCTGCCTTTTTCAATTTTATTGCTTTCCTTATTTTTGGAGTGAGTGTGGCAAAAACCATAGGTAAAGGAGTTGTTGATCCTTCATTTGTTAGTGGGGACCCCTATTTTATATTGGCAGCATTAATTGCTGCTTGTATTTGGGTATTCTTTTGCGGACAAAATGGATTACCCAATAGCGTATCGCATGCCCTCATCGGTGGACTTATAGGACCTGCTTTGATAAAAGGAGGTATTCATGCTGTTTACTTTGCAGGTATCACAAAAATTCTTGTTTTTATTGTTTTGGCCCCTTTGATTGGATTTATTATGGGATATTTCTTTATGATAATAACCCTGTTAATATGGGGTAAAAAACCTCCTGCCAAAGTTGATAAATATTACAGGGTATTACAATTGGTTTCTTCAGCAGCTTTTAGTTTGGGACATGGCGGTAATGATGCACAAAAAACAATGGGAATTATAACCATATTGTTATTCAGTACTGGTTATTTGGGAGGAGAGTTTTATGTTCCATTATGGGTTGTTCTGAGTGCTCATGGTGCTATTGCATTGGGTACATTGACCGGTGCATGGAAGATCATACGAACATTAGGAGCAAAACTTACTCATTTAAAACCAGTTGGTGGTTTTTGTGCTGAAACAGCCGGTGCATTAACCTTGTTTGGAGTTACCGCATTGGGCATTCCTGTTAGCACTACCCATACCATTACTGGAGCAATTATGGGGGTAGGTGTAACAAGAAGGGTTTCTGCTGTTAAATGGGGTGTGGCAAGCAATATTGTTACAGCTTGGATACTTACCATACCAGCAGCAATTGGTTTGTCTGCGCTTATTTACTGGATATTCACATTATTAGGTTTTTCAGTATAATTATCATTATAAAATCCAAAAGCGTTCAATGGGATTTTCCAAAAATTGAACGCTTTTTTTCTTTTATTCTAAAGTGTTTACAGAAGAAAAGATTTCTGACAATTAAATCATATCGATTATTAATCAATAACAGTTTATAAAATCAGAAAACCTTGTTAGGGTTTGCTATGCCTCAGGACCTTTGCCTCAATAAAGAATATGATTTCTTCGGCAAGGTTTTTTGTCTGATCACCAACCCTTTCCAGCATACGGATGATTGAAAGAATGTTGAGGTGTTGTTCTATCTTATCATGATTGGTTTCTATGGAGTTTTTTAAAACTGCATTGGCAGATACATTGATTTTATCAAGTTGTTCATCCTGAGTTAAAATTTCCCGGGCAAGTTTGTTGTTTTCATATTCAAAAGCTTCCAAAGATTCACGCAGCATGGTTTGACTTATTTCAAACATTTTAGTAAGTTGTGTACTATCAAGCAACTCCTTATCAAATTCGGTATCTGAATGACTGACAATACCTGCAATACTATTGGCATAATCTCCAATACGTTCGAGGTTATAATTAATTTTAAGAACAGCTATTACAAATCGTAAATCAATGGCAACAGGATTAAACAAAGCAAGTATGTTTTCGCAATCCATATTTAGTTTTAATTCAAATGCATCCACTCTTTTTTCGATGGTGTTGATGTCTTTTGCTAAACCTTTGTCGAAATCTATCATTGCTTTCGATGCTTTTTCCATTTGAACTATTACCAGGTTCCACATTTCTATGGTGTCCTTTTTTAGCTGTTTTATTTCGGTATCTAGATGTGTCATAATTAATTATTTGTTTTAAATCATTTAACAATAAAGCAATTTAACCTTTTTTTGTTTACCCAAACCTTCCTGTTACATAATTTTGTGTTCTAAAGTTCTCAGGATTGGTAAATATTTTCTTGGTGGTATCATATTCAATTAATTCACCCATATAAAAGAACGCAGTGTTGTCACTCACCCTGCCTGCTTGTTGCATATTGTGGGTAACAATGATGATGGTATATTCCTTTTTTAGTTCATAGATAAGTTCTTCAATCTTAGCTGTAGATATGGGATCGAGGGCAGAAGCTGGTTCATCCATCAGAATTAAAGAAGGTTCTATGGCAAGGGCACGGGCAATACATAATCTTTGCTGTTGACCTCCCGAAAGTTCCAATGCAGATTTCTTGAGCTTATCTTTTACCTCATCCCATAATGCTGATTGTTTAAGTGATTTTATGACTCTTTCTTCAATCAGATGCTTATCTTTAATGCCATCCACTCTCAAACCATAAGCTACATTCTCGAAAATGCTTTTTGGAAAAGGATTTGGCTTCTGAAAAACCATTCCCACTTTTTTGCGTAAAGCATCTACCTGTATGTTTTTTTGATGTACATTTTCACCATCTAGCAATACCTGTCCTTCGATGCGGACACCTTCTATCAGATCGTTCATTCTGTTAAATAAACGAAGGAAAGTAGATTTTCCACAACCCGAAGGTCCTATTAATGCTGTTACCGAATTGGGTTCAGCAGAAAAGTTGATATTTTTTAAAGCCTGAAAATCCTTATAGTATAAATTTACATCTATTGCTTCAGCTTTGTTCATTGATTATTCTGATTTAATTAATTTTATGTTTTTTATTAAAATAGCTTCTGATACCACCTGCCAGTAAATTAGCCAAAAGAACAATGGCAATTAAAACCAAAGCTGTTCCATATGCAATGGGTCGGCTGGCTTCTACATTTGTTCCACTGGTAGTGATAACATATAAATGATAGGGCAATGCCATCACCTGATCGAAAATGCTGTGAGGTAGTTTTGGAAGAAAATAAGCAGCAACAGTAAAAAGTATGGGTGCTGTTTCACCCGATACCCTGCTGATTGAAAGAATTAATCCTGTCATTATGTTTGGAAATGCAACCGGCAATACCACCTTTCTGATTGTTTGCAATTTGGTGGCACCCATGGCATAGCTTCCTATTCTCAATTGGTCATCAACAGATTTTAGTGCCTCTTCAGTTGTACGGATAATCACTGGCAAGGTTAAAAGTCCCAGAGTTAAAGAACCAGCAAGAATGGAATCCCCAAATTTGAGTTGGTTAACAAACAATGCCATTCCAAATAAGCCAAATACAATAGAAGGTATGCCTGCAAGATTGTTGGTCATCATACGAATGAAACCTTTTAAGCGACTTTCCCGCATATATTCATTCATATATATAGCAGAACAAATTCCAATAGGAAAAGCAAATATCATACTTCCAACTATCAGACAAAATGTACCAACGATAGCAGGATAAATTCCACCAGATGTCATACCATCGGAAGGGGCAGTGGTTAAAAAGTTCCAGCTAATTGCAGAAATGCCTTTGGTAATGATAAATCCCAGTATTATGAATAGAACAGCAATCACCATCAGGCTGATTAAGGTAAACAGTGTGAAAGCTGCCTTTTGTTTTATGTCTTTATTTAATAGCATAATATAAATGTTTATGCGTTTTTAGGTTTTCTTTTCTTTATAAATTCAACAGTCAGATTGATGGCAAAAGTGATAATAAACAACACTATAGCCAATGCAAACAAAGCCTTGTAATGCAATCCGCCAAAAGGAGCTTCTCCCAATTCGGCAGCAATCGTTGCAGGAATTGTTCTAACAGGTTGTAAGAAAGTATGTGGTATTACACCAGCGTTACCGGTAACCATCAATACAGCCATGGTTTCTCCAACGGCTCTTCCGATCCCCAGAATTACACCAGCTGTTATACCAGATTTTGAATAAGGAATGATCACCCTTCTTATTGTTTGCCATTTGTTTGCTCCCAATGCTAAACTTGCTTCTTTCAATGAACGGGGTGTTGTTTGCATGGCATCTTCCGAAACCGAAATAATAGTGGGCAACGCCATAATGCCTAATATAATGCTTCCTGCTAGTGCAGTTTCACCAACATCCAGTTTAAACAATTGTTGTATTAATGGAACTAGCACTACTAAACCAAAGAAACCATAAACAACTGATGGTATGCTTGCCAATAATTCAATAATTGGTTTTAATATGTTTCTCAATCGAGGGCTTGCCACTTCAGCCATAAATATGGCAGTAGCTAATCCAAAAGGAACAGCAATAAGAATAGCACCTATGCTTACCCAAAGTGTTCCTAAAATAAGAGGCAATATTCCTAATGAAGCAACCGGTTCTGTGGTGGGATACCATTCTTTGCCACTGATGAATTCTGCAACAGTAATTTTATCGACAGGTATTTCTTTTCCTTTGAATTTAGCTGCTTTGTATTTACTGGATATAAATGCAATCATTCCGGGGTTGGCATCCAGAAGGCTGTCTATTTTATCTGGCAGATATTCAAAGTTTTCACCTAGTTCATTTTCGTTTAAAAATAAAGAAATACTATTGATTGTAAAAACAATAATAGAGTCATCTATACCTCCTACTTTATTCCAATTGGTTACATCTTGATTGAATATATCTTTTATTTGTTTAGAGGAAAGGTTATTTAATGGATTTGATTTATTAACAGCAATCACAAAGTTTTTATCTATTGGTTTTTCCGAAAACAAACCAATTCCTTCGCGAAAAAGAAATACGATGATAAGAATAACTGTAATACTGGTGATGGTACTACTGCTAAAAAGTATTCCCTCTGCTATCTTTTCTTTTACTTTACGTAATTTTAACATAAAATTAACATACTTGGTTTTATTTTAAAAAAAGCAGTGTGGGAATTTTCCACCACTGCTGTGAAAAGGATTATGATTCTGCTTTTTCAATTCTTTTTTTTTCTTTTTTATTATTTTAAAATGAATATGGATTAACCGAGCGATTTTAGAATTTTGAATATAGTTAGATCTTAAATCAAAAATAGCTAATCCTTGTTCATAAACTAGTAAATCCAAAGTTATTTAATTGGCACATAACCTTCTTTAAGAACTATTTTCTGACCTTCTGTTGAAAGAATAAAATCTACAAAAGGTTTTACTTTTGTTTCTGCTGAATTCAGATAGTAATAATATAAAGGCCGAACAATTGGGTATGTTTTATTTTTTGCATTATCAATATTTGGTTTAACAAATGTTTTACCTTTATCATAAGATACCTCTATTGCTTTAACAGTATTTTCCATATATGCAATTCCAACATATCCAATAGCACCTTTTGTCTGGCTTACTGACTGAACAATTGCACCAGTTGCAGGCATCATTAAAGCAGTTTTTGCATAATTTTTATTATTTAATACATGTTCTTTAAAGAAATCATAAGTTCCAGAACTTGATTCTCTGGAGTAAACAACGATATTTAGATCATCACCTCCTACTTCTTTCCAGTTTTTTATTTTACCTGTAAAGATACCTTCTAATTGTTCTCTGGTTAGTTTACTTACTTTATTGGCTGGATTTACTATTACAGATAATGCATCATAAGCAATAATTACTTCTTTAAAAGCTGATTTGCCAGCTTCCTGCATTTTTAATTTTTCATCCATTTTCATCTTGCGCGAAGATTGAGCAATATCTGTAGTTCCGCTAATTAAAGCAGAAAGACCAACGCCAGAACCTCCGCCTGTAACAGTGATAGAAGCATTCGGGTTTTTCTTCATATATTCTTCTACTTCTTTTTGAGATAATGGCAAACAAGTATCGCTGCCTTTGATCTTAAATACTAATTTTTGTGCCTGTGCAAAACCCACTATGGAGAATAAAAGAGCTAGGGCAATGGTTAATTTTTTCATTTTATATAGATTTATATTGTTAATTTTTTTTTGATAATTGTTTATTTGTTCTTTGTTACAAAAGTATTCTTCTCATGTTAAGTGTATATTAAGCAATTGTTAAGTTTATGTTAAGTCTTAGAATTTATATTGAAAACGCAAGGTAAACACATTGTCCTTGATGTCTTTGGTATAAAATCCAACTTTTGTAGTTTCATTTTTAACCATATCATAATAAGCCATCACTTTTACATTGCTGTTCCAATGGAAGATATAACCCAAACCAATGGTGGTATATTTGATATCAGCAGCTGATAATTTGGTATTCAGGTTTGTATGTCCATTGTCGGTTCCTGTTTTCGACATAATATCTCCAGCATTTACTTCTGTATTTGGATCGTACCAATCATACTTTACAACTATATCATGTTTTGAATGCAGAATATTCTGAATAAAATAAAAGTATGCACCATCAAATTTACGGTTGTATGTATCATAAGCTGTTGGCACTGCACTATAGTTTGTACTGGTCGAAGAGGAGCTGCTTCCTGGCTGAGTTCCTGTTATGTATTCACCTCTTAGTGTTGTGAGTCCGCCAATCCAATCCAAACTTACCTGAAAATCTGCTCCCATATAACTTCTGTCAGCATATTTGCCTTTATTCTCAATAGTTGAATCAACTACATAGCCTTTACCACCATCAGCCAATGTGCCCATTTTATAAGTAAATTTATTCCACTGATAAACTCCTCCTTTGTAATAAGAAGCACCTAATCCGAATTTTATTTTTTCTGATTTAGTAGATTTGTTGATGAATATGTGTCCAATAAAGTCTTTTTGTTTGTCAAAATCAGAGTTGATGGCATTACCATTGAACATACCACCTTCTAATCTGATAAAACAGAACTTAGAAGTTTTAGGCATTTGAAAGAATAACATTCCACCAAGATCTCTTTCACCTGGGAATAATGTCTGAAAGATTCTTGAACGTTCAGGAGTTTCTCTATTGCTTGAAGAGTATGATACTTCATAACCAAAAGGCCTGTCAAACACTCCCATCTTAATTCCAAAAGCATTCAAAAAAGGTTCTTTCACGGATAAGTATGCATCTTTTATACCCAAACCTTTTTCGGTAATATCAAATTGCATTACTCCCTGACAGTTATTATTGTCATAAGTTAATTTAATTCTGCCTCTTCTAACAGAAAAACGTTTATCAACTCCTGCGGGAAAATTACCACCTGCAAAAGAAGGAATGCCAGTTGAGTCTGCAATCTGAAACTGGGTCTGGATATAACCTGAAAATTTCATTTTTTTCATAAATTCCAGATCTGAGTTCATTTGTTCTACCCTTTGGGTAAGGGTATCCAAAGGACTCACTTCTTGTGCTTTTGTTTTAATGACAGTTGAAAATAGTGTAATAACAACTATCGATACGATTGTTAAGATTTTTTTCATAAGTTTCATGTTAATTTCATGTTAATAATTTCTGAAACAAAGATGAGCTACTAATGTTAATTGAATGTTAAGCCAATGTTATTTTAATGTTAATTTAATTTTGTGTATAATAATAAAGATGTAATAAAAAAATTAACAATTCTTTAATCTCTGATTTCTTTAATTATAGCCTGCAAGCAGTACTTTTGCCATAAATTTTTTTTAAAATATGTCTGTTTCTTTTTTTATTGCAAGCTTTGTTTCGCTTTTTGCTTTGATAAACCCTTTAAGTGCGCTGCCTGTTTTTATTTCATTAACAGGAAGCCACGATACCAAATGGAGAAATTACCAGATAAGAAAAACTTGTTTCTATATTCTAATAATATGTATATGCTCTTATTTTGCAGGTTTGCATATACTTGTGTTTTTTGGGATTTCTATCAATGCTTTGAAAATAGCAGGAGGGATAATGATTTCCCGTTCCGGCTTTTTACTGCTGAATGCAAAGCACAAAAAAGATATAAAAGGCAAGATTATGGAAGAATCTTTGGAAAAAGAAGATATTTCATTTAGTCCGTTAGCAA
The DNA here is from genome assembly GCA_020718065.1 of Marinifilum sp. GTDB lineage: Bacteria > Bacteroidota > Bacteroidia > Bacteroidales > CG2-30-32-10 > CG2-30-32-10. The sequence goes on from DYDE01000011.1 coordinate 24,155, forward strand.
TGCCACTTTTGGCCGGACCAGGAACCATTTCATTATTAATTAATTTATCAATCGAAAATTCCGATAATCGTGAAACAGGAATTATTATGCTGGCAATATTAGCTGTTATATTATGTATTTATATAATATTTTCTTTAGCACCAAAAGTTTTAAAATATACCGGACAAGCAGGTTTGAAATCTTTTTCAAAGATCATGGGTTTTTTGGTGTTATCAATAGGTATTGAAATGATGTCATCAGGAATACTGACAATGTTAAAATCTATTAAAATTTAATTTAAAACACACCTTAATTTTACATGACAAAAAGAATAATCTATAAAACAGATAAGCTTAATCTTGAACAAAAGGATATTGATTTTGAAAGTAGTCTTAAATATGCTGAATTATTACAGCAGGGAATATTTCCAAAACAACGACATTTTGATCGTGTATTTTCAGAGTCATTTATATTGTTTAAACCCTTACAAATAATTTCCGGAGATTTTTATTGGTTGGCAGAATCAAATGGATTGATTTATCTTATAGTTGGAGATTGTACTGGACATGGAGCTCCTGGTGCAATGCTGTCTATTCTTATTTCTAGTTTGTTCGATTATGTTATATTAAATAAACAAGTAAAAAAAACGCATAAAATTCTCAGGGAAGTTGATAACCGGTTTATTGAAAGTTTTAGTTCGCCTGAAATAAAAAACAAATTCAATAACGATTGGGTTGATGTATCTCTTTGTTGTATAGAACGTGAAACAAAAACTATTTACTATTCCGGAGCAATGCGTAAAGCTTTAGTTGTTAGTGATAAAAGCACCAAAGTACTTAAAGGCTGCCCTTATTCTATTGGGGGTTGGCAAATGGAATCTAATAGACAATATGGGTCAATCAAATATAAATATAACAAAGGTGATATGTTGTACTTGGGAACAGACGGATTTCAAGATCAAAAAGGTGGAAAATCTTTGAAAAGATACAAAGCGTCTAGTCTTCACAGATTTATTGCAGATAACTCAACACATCCAATGAGTGCTCAAAAGGAACTTTTAAACACAGAGCTAAAACAATGGATGGGAACGAATAAACAAACTGATGATATATGTATTATTGGCGTCAGGCTTTGAATTTGAAAAATCTAAAAATTAAATTATAGAAATAATTATATATTATTTAGAAGCTATTTCAGACAGTACTATTTTAATTATAAAAAGTGAAAAGGAAAAACTATGAAAAATTTAATCCCAAAAGTAGAAAAATTTATACAATTTCGAATCAATGATTTTGATGAAATTGATGAATTTCGTAAAACATTGATAAAATCATTGGTTGATTATATTATTAAATGTATTAAAAAACAAAATTTTGTGCGATTAATGTTTTTATGTACATACAATTCAAGACGTAGTCATTTATCACAAGTTTGGGCAACCATTGCAGCATATTATTATGAAATACCGAATGTTGAAACTTTTTCAGGTGGAACAGAAGAAACATCAATCTATAAAAGTAGTATGGATGTCCTGAAAATTGCTGGTATGGAGATAAATCAATCAAATGGAACAAACCCAATTTATGAAATATTATATGCAAAAGATGTTAAAGCAATAAAAGCATACTCTAAAGTATATTATATAAGAGAAAATCCAACAGAAAAATATGGTGCAATTGTAAATTGCTCGAAAGCAGATAAGAGTTGCCCTATAATAACTGGTGCGGATTTTCGTTTTACTATGTTATATAAGGATCCAAAGGAATTTGACAATACTAAATTTGAACTTGAAAAATATATTGAAACTAATAATATAATTGCCACTGAATTGTTATATGTTTTTTATTTGTGTAAAATCGAACTAAATAAAAGCATATAATAAGACTATTGGGTTTTTGATTATGTAGCTTTAATTTCTAAATTGTGACTCCTTTATTCAAAACCCAATGGATTAGAAAGAGCAATTTTTTTTATCTTTTTTCAAATAATTTTTAAAGTCATTTGTTGTGATTTCGATTTAAAGTGTTTCAATTATGATTAGTTCAATTTCGTAAACATTTCTTTAATCTAAAATTATTGTAAAAAATGCTAAAATAATATTAAGTTTAAGAACTATGTTAAATAAAACAAAAGAGTTAGCAGTATCACTTGATTTGCTAAATGAAAAACTTCTTTTTGAAGGAAATGTAAGAGGAAACGAACCAATTTCAATAGATGATATACCTCCTTTTACTAATAATCTCGGTTATACATCTCTTGAATTATTACTTTTAAGCCTTGCTTCTTGTTTGGGTAGCTCAATTCTTCTTCTTTTACAAAAGATGAATAAATCAATTATAGGCTTAGATATTATTGCTTCAGGTGTTAGAAAAGATGAACACCCAACCGCATTTGAATCAATAACTATTTTATTGCATTTGAAATCTAAAAATATTACAACTACTGATCTTGATAATGTAATAAAACTTTCAGAAGAAAAATATTGTCCGGTTTGGGCAATGTTAATGGGAAATGTTGAAATGGAAGTGAAGTATAATATTGTATCATGAAATAATGCATAACTGGCAATATTAAGTTTTCGTTAATTAATTGTTAAATAGCACTTTTACACATATATGCATTATATATTTGCAATAAAAAAAAAGAAATGAAAATTAATACATGTCAATTTAGCGATTCTTATTTTCCTATTATGGATGGAGTGGGAATGACCGCTCATAGCTATGCTTATTGGTTAAATAAAATGTATGGGAATAGCGTTCTTGTTGCCCCCAAGGTAAGCGATTACAAAGATCATGTCGATTATAAAGTATATCGTTTTATGTCTGTTATTTTACCCAGTATGAATCCATATAGAATTGGTTTGCCCTTTGTTGATATCAAGTTCAAACAAAAAATAAAGAAAATAGAATTTGATATTCTGCATGCCCATTGTCCTTTTATTAGTGGACAGATTGCACAAAGATTGGCTCGCAAACTTCATATTCCTCTGGTAACAACTTTTCACACTAAATATCGTGAAGATTTTAAAAAGTTTATGAATTATGATCTATTTATTGATTTTATGATGAAAATGACCATGGATTTTTATAATTCATCAGACCTGGTATGGGTGCCAAATCAGGCAACTGCAAATACATTAAAAGATTATGGCTATACGGGGTATGCAGAAATAATGCCTAATGGTAATGATATGGAAATACCTGAGAAAAACCAGTTTATGAAATATCGAAAAAAAGGTTTGGAAATATTTGATGCTGATGCAAACGAATTTGTAATGCTTTTTGTTGGACAACATCGTTGGGAAAAGAATGTAAAGCTAATATTGGAAGCCCTGAAAATTCTTAATGCTGATAAAAAGAAATTTAAAATGGTATTTGTTGGCGAAGGATATGCAGAAAAGGAAATGAAAAAACTTGTCAAAGACTATGGTTTGAAAAATATGGTTAAATTTCTTGGAGTTATAACTGATAGAGACGACTTAAAAAACATTTATGCTGCTTCCGATTTGTTTATTTTTCCTTCCATTTACGATAACTCACCATTGGTAATGCAGGAAGCTGCGGCTTTTGATGTGCCTTCTGTAGTGGTAAGAAATAGTTCTTCTGCTGAAAACATTCTGGATGGGGTAAACGGATTTTTAATTGAAAATACACCTCCATCTCTTGCTAAAAAAGTAGATGATTTAATGAATAATCAACATATAATTAAAAGAGCAGGTGAAGGGGCAAGAAAATCCATTTATCATCCCTGGGAAAGTATAGTAAATGATGTGTATCTGAGATATGCTGAAATCATTAAAGATTATCGTATTCAACACCCCACACGACCGAATAACAAAACCAAACGTTTAAGCAGCAATAAAGTTCTTACTCCCAGTTGGGTAAAAGATTTGGGTTAATGATAGTTTTAATGGATGTTCTTATAATTACTAAAATGAGTTAGTGAGAGGATTTTGTAATTCATTATAGTATTGAAAAAAAAGGAGATCATTCACTATTCCATTATTTCTCCTATTTTTCTTGCATCATTTACAAAGCTTAACCATCTTTCTTCAGATAATTTCTTTGCCAGAATTGTATATTCATCAAGCAATACCCACTCTTGTGGCATAATTGAAACAATATTTTCCAATGTTAAGCCTATACTTAAATTTCCCTGTAGTTCTGAAATAAAATATTTATTTACTTTTTCTATAACTATATCATATTTGTTTGATATCACTTGAGCATAATATGTTTTTTTGTCATTCACCATATTTTCCATCATATCATAATATGGTTTGAAATTAAGGGGCGGATACTGACAATCAAGAATAAATTTACTTAATTTAAAAGCTCTTTCATATCTATATTTTTCTTTTTCAATCAATAGAACTTTATTTCTTATGCGTTTCCCTATACAAAAAGGTCTTATTGGTCCTGTTATTTCTATATTTTTCCCACGTTTTAGCACATCTAAAACAGTTTCAACCTCTTTATTTATAAACTCAAACATTTTCTTTTCGTTGAACAGCTTACCAATACGACTTCTTTTTCCTTCTTCATTAGTTAAAACACCATCTAATTTTTTGCATAAAATATGGGCTATAAAATTGCATAGTGTATAATCAAAGCTATTGGCAAGAAAGTTCATTTTAATAGTATAGATGTTGTTTGCCTCTGTTACTTCTACCCCTCTTGTAGAATACTCGGGTAAGAATATAATATATGAATTATTATCTATCTTAATAAAATCAACATCCTGCTGCTTATCGTGCAGTTTTGATATTAAATCAAATATATTCATTTTCTTTTTTGTTGTAATAAAATATGAATGACTCATGTAAAATGTATTATTCTGTAATGCCATGATTTAATTCTTATTTAACTAACAATTTTTTATTGATTTAATATTTCAATAATCACAAATGCAACTATTTTTGAATATATTTTATAAATCCATATACATATACTTTTTAATGAATTTATAAATTGAAGTGGTTTTTTAAACAGCTCAAAAATAATAAATCATTTTAATTTTGGATGTTAAGTTTATGTTAAGTTAAACTTTAGTAGAGATATTCTTTATTTTGTATATCAATTTCTTACTTAAATTATTAAGTATTAGGAATGCTATTTTGAATATTTTTTATTTTATATAATTTGGAATTAGCAACATTTAGAATTATTTAAGTAATTTGAAACATCTCAGCAAATTAGATTGATAATATTATTAGTTTTCCTGGACTGACCGATTCCGGAAATACATGATTATTCCAGTTAATAAAATAATTATGATAACTGAAATAAGAACGATTGACCTTAAGGTGCCTATATCGTTTTCTCCATAATTGAAATATGAACCAAGCAATCTTCCTGTTATAACAAACATTGTACTCCATACTGCAGCGGTAATAACTGTTATGGGTAAATACTTTGATGGTTTGATACGCGTTAATCCTGTTACAATTGATATATAACCGCGAATAAATGGAGTAAACCGACATAAATAAATTGTCAGCTGATTGCCAGTATTAATCTTTTCTGAAAAAGCAATTATTCTTTTTTTTGATAGAGGAAACCAGCGCCATTTATGATTAACAATATAGTTTCCAAAAAAGAAAAACAGCATATAAAGAAGGCTTGTACCAAGAAAATCAGCTAGAAATGCAATAATGATTACGAAAGGCAAGTGCAAAACCCCTTTTAGTGTGAGATAACCAATAAACATTAAGACTAATTCGTTTGGAACAGGAATAGGAATGCCGATTTCCTGAGCAAATATCAACATGAAAATTGCAAAGTACCCGTAATTACTAATGAAAAGAACCAGATCTGGAGGCATTATTTTTTAGTTATTTGATAAACCCTTTGCAAAGTCATACAGATCAGCATAAAGATTATTCAATTTCTTACTAATTTCAGATTCATCAAATTGTGTTACCATTTGTTTTGATAATTCTACACCTCTTTTGTATTCCTCCTTATTAGCCATTAGCTTTTCAATTTGAATAACAAACTGATCATTATTATTTGCTTTCATATAATCATTGTTATATAACAAATTATATTCTTTAATATTGCGATAAATAACAGGCATACCCGAAGCAGCAGCTTCTAAAGGGTTCATACTATAATTTTTCTGGAATATTGGAACTAAAAAGATGTCACCAGCTGCATATATACTTGGCATATCAGCTAAAGGAAGTTTTCCTGGAAACTGAATATTGGCTGGTGTATAATGGATGTATCTATATGATTTAAGAAAATCGTTTGAACTTATTCCAGATGATCTGCTTCCAATCCAGCGAAACTGTGCTTCGGGTATTTGTTTTCCAATTTCAATAAAATCTTCACTATCTTTTTTTTCGTCCAATGCTCCTACTCCTAAAATACAAAATTCGTCTTCTTTTATCCCAAGCATTTCTCTGCCTTTTTTTCTTAGTTCAGATGTGCGCCTCCACTTATCAACATTAAGAGGATTGTCTATTCTGACAACAGAAGTATTCACTCCCAAATTCTTTATCTCTTTTTCAATTGTAGGATTTATGGCAAGACAAACATCGGCGAAAGATATAGCTTTTTTAAAATACCACTTTTTTAATTGTTTAAATGGTTTGCTTGCAGGGATATTTCCTGTTATAGAGTCAGGTATATTGTTAATACTAAGTATTTTTTTGTCCTTGTATTTCAAACCTCGCCACAAGAAATAAGGTCCATAGGTATAAGAATGCATCACATCCCCTTTTCCTTTATTGTTTATTAATACTTCTACGGATTTGTCTTCCTTTAGAAGTTCAATAAAATTCAAAAAAGAGGAGTTTGCTACTTCATCTTGTTTGTTATGTTGTTTGGTTTCGTAACAAATATTTATTTTCATTTTTAAATGTTATTATCATTTATTTTTTATTTTTAATACAAAACTATTTATTAAAAATCAATGTATCATCTTATTATACATTAATTTATTGTTAAGAAAATGTTAATTTATTTGTAATTTAGTTATTATAAAAGCTTGTTTAAATTTTTGTCTCGAAGTATTTAAGAATTTTATGAATTTATGGTGTTCCTGCCTTCCGAAAAGTGAGGTTTGCTTTTGTGGAAAAAAGTACAGAAAAAAAATATTGATATTAAATGTTTTAAATTCATCATCTTTTTGAATTATACATTTTAACAACCTCTTTATAGAAATATATTATATGATCTTTGATAAAGAATATATTTAGATGTATTTATGGTTATTGCAAAATAATTATTTATAAACAATAATATTATAATAAAAAACCCCGACTATTAATCGGGGTTCAAAAGCAAGTATGAAAATAACTACCTACTAATTACAATTTTTCTCATTTTTACGGAATGATCATTGTAAATTTTAATCATGTAAATACCATTAACTAATTCATTAATATTAATTTCATGCTTTTGATTTTCATTTTGACTCTCATATACATTTTTACCATTGATATCAATTATCTGAATTTTAGAATTTTCTTCAACTTCAATATTTAATTTATCAATAGCTGGGTTTGGATATATTTTTATATTGTCCAACATTTTATTGGTTTTTGTTTCAATAATAGCCGAACCAGTCTGGTCATCAACAAATACAGGATTTGAATAGAACCATAAATCTGCAAATGCTTTTATTGCATCATTAGTGCCAACAAGATTGTCAGATAATGGATTTCCATTGCCATCAGTTTCATTGGCAACACTTAAACCAAAATTTGAACCGCGTAAACGAAAGTACATTGAATCTTGTACATTAGCTAAAACAAAGGTCATTTCTTTCCAACCATTTCCAAGATCAGTCCATTGTCTGCTAACCAAGCCATTTGTACCAACTATATTTCCAACAGCATCATAACGTGCTATTACTTGTGTTGTGGTAACCGAATCAACATTATATCTTGGATCAGATGGAGAAATTAAACCGGTAACCTTTCCGGCAATAATATCAATATGATTTAATACCGGATTTGCATTACCGCCATAAATATTGTAATTATTTGTCTGGGGATCTCTTACTTTAATGTGAATAGATACACTATTATTGGTTAAATTAAGATGCTGTCCCATTTTAGCTATATTTGACGGAGTATTGGTTTGATAAACTTCAAAAATTAAAGAATCAATTAAATCACCTTCCACTACCCATGTATTACCAGAACGTAAACCATTAATTAAAGATTGAGGATCTGATTTGTTGGTACTATAAGTATAGTTTTTTTGATATTCACCAGGGTAAAAATCTCCAACTTCATCATGGCAATCAGAATTAGCGAATAACCACCAATTTCTACCTTCAGACAATAAAGCATCCCAAAGCCCGCCAACTCTTGCTGAAAAATATCCAGCTCCTCCAAAAGTACCACCACCTTGTGCTGTTGCTGTGTAACCACCACGACCTGGGTCTTTTTGATGACCTGGCATACTTTCAAAACCAAAACAAACTGAAGGACCGGCATTATTCATATCGCGGAAAGCAGAAATAGAATAACCTTGGGCTATAGGTTTTCTTTCAGGATGCGCAGGAACTAAATAACTCTGATTAGGATAGTTGGTTTGTAACCAGGTTATTGCTTCAATGGTTTTTGCATGACCGGTGTTTGTACTTTTTACCCAACCCAAAGCAACTCCGCCTAATAAATCGGCATCACTATTATCAAATTTAAATTCAAACTCAGCCAAAGGAAGAACGTTAGGTGTTCCATTGAATTGATTGGCTATTAACCCCATACTGCCATGTTCATGACCTGGTACATTCATTTCATAGCTTTGTAAGATTAGTTTTGTTGGATACAAAGTTCTTGTTCTTAAAATTTCTGCAAATGAAGAATCGCGTAATGACTGCCACCTCCACATGTTTTGATGTCCACTTGACATTACAACTGTTCCAACTATTGGATTTGGAACATATGAATCCCAATAAACAGTTGTACTTAAATCTGTACCAGATCTTAGACCATTTTTAGTAAACCCACCACCATGTTCACTATTAGCCCACCAGTCTAAACCAAATAGTGTGTTCTTATTCATCATATGGCTTAAACTATATGACCCATCAGTAAATGTAGAGTGCTGGTGAAAATCACCTTTTGTATAACCTGCCGTTCTTAATTGAGCTTCTACAGCAGTTGATAAACATAAAGCACCAACTATAGTAAGTGAAGCTTTTAGTAAAACTTTTCTCAATTTTGGAAAAGCACTTTTCAATAAAATGTCATTTTTTTCCATTTGTTTTAATAATTTAGTAATTAATAATGTGGATTTTTAAATTTTGACAAAACTATTATTCAAATATTAACTGAATATTATTTGTCAATTAAATAATCTTTAAGAAAATGTAAAGAAATTGATAATTTTAGGGTGTTAAAACATCAGGTGTTTGTCAGGAAAAGGATACATTTGTTTTGCTTTTTTAAACATCAAAACAAAGCTAAATAAAGATCTGTGTATATAGCTTTATTCTTTAATTTCAATAAAAAAGTTCTAATTGATTTTATCCTTAGAGTTTTATTAAATGGTAGGTTAATGATTTTTTGATTTATGAAAAACAAGATATAATGTTTTAATTAGAACCTGTTAAATAAAAATATACACTTGTTTATTTTATCAATAATGTTTCTTATTAGGAAAATGAAATTGATTTAATTTTTTTGTCTGTGTATTTTAAATGATTATTTTTGACCTTGAAAATAAAGTAAATGTATGTGAAACGAATTATTAATAAAATGTAAAATAATAATAATCTATAGCGTTTAGCCGAATTCTGTTTCTGAAATCTACCAAGTATTCAAACATTGCAAAATATTAAGCAAGACGCCATGCGAAAGCGTGGTCGTTGCTTTACTTGCAATGTGGGTTTTGGTAGAACCTCAGAAACAGTGTAGGCAATTTGGCCACGCTGTTTTTTTTGTGTTAAACAAAATAAAATAATAATATTTTAATACAATAAATTATCTCTTTTTGAGTTTATATATCTGTTTTATGAATATCATTTAAATTATAACTAAACCTAAACTAAAACATAATGTATAAAGAAACCAATCAATCTGAATACAAAATCACAGTTAAAGTTAAAGAAGGACTAAGATTTATTCCTATCAATGAAATCACTCATATAACCTGTGACTCATACCTCTCAACAATTCATTTGCTAGATATTAAACACAAATTGTGTATTTCAAAACTATTAAAGGAATTTGAAGTTGAACTTGCAGATAAAGGGTTTATACGCATCAATCATAATGCTATTGCAAATGTTAATTGTATTGGTTCATACAATAAAGAAAAGCGATGTGTTTGTTTTATAAATAATGAACAATGTTGTGTTTCGGTGAGAAAAATGAAAACCATCAAAGGTTTTTAAAAATGGGCAATACACTTATTAGCAAAACAACGACACTTATTTATGAAAACGATACACTTATTAGATTTATTAGTACACTCGGTTAAAAGTGTGTTTTTTTGTATTAGGTTTGCTGCCGATAATTTAATTATAAATTTAAAATTTTAAAAAATGAAGAAAAAAGATTTATTATTGGCAAGCTTTAGCGACCAATTAAAAAAAACTGAATTAAAAGCAATTAATGGGGGAGAAGAACCTGGGCTTACTCGCAGAGCATACAATACTCAAACCCTAAATGGAATTGAAACGGACTATAGGCCAGATCAAGATGATCCTCAGGACTAAAGTCATATTGTATAAAAAAGGATAGGGGATAACTTCCCCTATCCTTTTTTATACAAACTTATTAAATCGCTGAAAACAAAAAAACATAGGATATAAAAAGTATAGTATCTAATTAAATACAGCCTGATTTCAATAATTTATATAGAATAAATTTTATTCAGACAAAATTAAAGTTTTGATTAACCTAATATTTATTATAATTATTCAGTGGTTAAAAATAAAAATTAATTAAATTTTTATAATTCACTAAAAATTATAAAAAAATACAATTAAAGTTGTTGAATTTAATATAATAATCTTCTTTTTTAGGCTTAAAAAAATATATTTAATGCATCTGATATTTTCCGAAACTTCTGACTTTTCAACAAACAATGTTATAGATTGGTTAATACATTGGAATATAACTTATTTGCGATATAATGGAGTGTCTGAAAATGAAAATGAGTTTGATTTTAGTAAGTGTGAGTTTTGTATCTATTTTGATAACGAAAATGATTCAAAAGGAATCTATTATAAAAACATAAATATTATTAAAGAAGCCAAATCAATTTGGTTTAGAAGACCTAAAAAAACATTAAAAGATTTTTATTCACCGAATACCACTAAAATATCATTAATACCAAATGATGTTTTGGACAATTGGCTTAAACCTCACTTTAGGGTTTTAAAAGAATTTGTTGTTGATTCTCTTTCACAAAAAAAAGTTTTAGGATCATATACCATTACTGGATTAAATAAACCACAAATTTTGAGTCTTGCTAAAAAAAATGGTTTAGAAATCCCTAAAACTATAATAACAAATTCTTTTAGTGTGCTTCAAAATTTCTTTCAGAATAATAATAATAAAATAATTAGTAAAGCATTGCATGAGTGTATTAATTATTTTCCTGAAAATAAAAATTATGGCATTATTGAATACACAAATTTAATTGAAGATATAAAAACAATTCCAAATATTTTTGCTACATCAATTTTTCAGGAATTTATTGAAAAAGAATACGAAATTAGAATTGTATATTTGGATAAAGAATTATATGCTATGGCTATTTTTAGTCAAAATAATAATAAAACAAAAATTGATTTTAGAAATTATGACAAAATAAAACCAAATAGGATGGTTCCATATAGAATTGATGAATCTTTAAAACAAAACCTAATTTGTTTAATGAAAGAGATTGGTTTAAATATGGGGTCAATTGATTTATTAAAAGCTAAGAATGGCAAAATCTATTTTTTGGAAATTAATCCTGTAGGTCAATATGATTTTGTTTCCTATTATTGTAACTATAATATTGATCATGAAATAGCTAATTTTCTTATTAAAGATGAAAAAAGATAAATTTGTAAAAATAAATTCAAGTAAAAATATTCCTGTCAATTTACATTTTTTAAGAATAATAAAAAAAAGGGGGGATGAGATTGAGTATAGCGAATTTGTTGATGAATATTCAAGTATGGCGAAAGTTCAACATTTTTACAAAAGGAATTCCAATATAGTGATTTATGGACACAAAGAAAATTAATAACAACTTATTTTTTCTTCTTTTTGCAAATTGTATACCTGTAAAGGGTTACAAAACAAGTATAATAATGGATTTACAAAGATCAGGGTACTTAAAAATTCCTAATTTGCTGTTCGATATATTAGATTTAAATTTACGAAGCATAACGATAGGAGAAATAAAAAACAAATTTGGTGGACAATATAATAGAGGTATAGATAAATATTTAAAATACCTAACTAAAGAAGAATTTGGTTTTTTCACATCGGAACCAAATAGTTTTCCTATGTTACTTAAAGATTTTTTAACACCTTTTAAAATTTTGTCATCAATTATTAATTATTCAATTTCTAGTCCTTACAAATTAGAAATAGTTATTAAACAATTAATTAATTTTGGTTGTCAAATTATTCAACTGCGAGTTTTTGATAAAATAGATTTGGAGAAACTTAAAGAAGATTTATTTTTAATTAAAAAGAGTCGTATTAAAATTTTGGAACTATATTTGGCTGATTTTAATTATAATATAACTGATTTAATAAGCATTACAAAATCAGACAGAAGGATTGTATTGGTGATTCATTCTTCAAATGAGATAGATATAAAGGATGAAAAGTTAGATAATGAAAAAATTTATTTTACTGAGAATAAGCTAATGCCAAAGTCAAAAGAAATAATTGATGAGCGTTTATTCATTTCAAATATTCAATTTTATATGGAGAGTTTATCTCATAACGTTGGTTTAAACAGAAAAGTATGTATAGATCTTGATGGTAGTATTAAAAACTTTGTTAATCATTCGAAAACATATGGTAATATTACAAAAATGTCATTAGAAGAGGTTATTAATTTGGAATCTTTTAAATGGCATTGGTTTATTTGTAATGATATGATTGAAAAATGTAAAGATTGCCAATTTCGTTATATGTGTTTGAGTAATTCAGAAATTGAATATAAAGATTCAAAATATTATAAAGTAGATACATGTAATTTTGATCCATATATTGATTAAAAAATATATTTTTGTACAATAAAAAACCAACCTATTTTATAAATGAAAACCACAACCCAACCTATTTTTAGCTATTTTATTCTGTTCTGTTTTTTTTTATATTCTTTCTTTTCAATTAGCAATGCACAAACAATAGAAATATCAGGTACTATATACGATAGTATTAATAAAGAAAAACTGCCCTATGGCAATGTGTTTTTAAAAAATGATAAAGATTCTATAATTACTGGCGTTTTAACTAATGATAAAGGAGAGTTTAAATTAAAAAAAATTGCTTATCAAAACGGACAATATTTATTAGTGAATTACCTGGGTTATTTTAGTAAAAGAATTGAAATAAACTATAACAATAGTAACAAAATTAATATTGATAAAATATTTCTTCGTGCTGATATAAGCCAAATGAAAGAAGTAACGGTGGTGGGGAAAACCAAATATATGGAGCAACAGTTCGACCGAAAGGTGTTTAACATTAGTACCAGTAAAACAAGCTCCGCAAAAAACATATTCGATCTACTAAGAACATTACCAGGCGTTACGGTTGAGCAAAACGACAAAGTAAAATACAAAGGAGCTCCAGCAAGCATTTATGTTGATGATCAGCCCGCCGAATACGTATATCCCAAAACAGAAATGATACCTGTTGCCAATGTATTGAAAATCGAATTAATAGATGCTTCACTCCGCAACGGTGCGAGCAAAGGTGGTATTATAAACATTAAAATGAAAAACATTGCAACAAATGGCATAAGCGGTATGGCTCAAACTAACAATAACACTATTAAGTTTAAAGATATAAATAATAGCAATAATTTTTTGAATTTGAACTATAAAGCAAAAAAAGTACTGTTCTTTTACAACCTGAATTACGATCATACAAATTCATACAATAACACTTCAACAGATGGAACATTAAATTTCAATACCAACACTTATACATTAAACAATACAACGAGCAACAAAAACGTAATAGATGAATTGTGGAATTATGGAGGTATTCGTATATTGATTAACCCTAAAACAAAATTTCGCCTTTCAGGTGGATTTTATAAAGATAATGGTACTTATTTTTCTGAGAATTATTACCAAGAAAACAATAATGACCCGAATTTTATTTATGATAAATATAATCGTATTGCCACAAGTGATTTTTCTAGTTTAAACAAATGGATAAATACTTCTTTTTATCACAGCTTTGATTCGCTCGGGAAGGAAATATCAATTTATGGAGGAAGTTCAGTTACTAATATTCCTAATTCTATGAGTTTGGATAATTATAATTATCAATATATTTCAAATATACCTGTAGACAGCACCTATCATGCTAAACAAAATTTTGATTTTAAGCAAGGTGGTATATATGGTGGTTTATATTACAATCATCCAATTAATACAAAAACAAGGTGGAATTGTGGATGGAATGGATGGTTTCAATATAAAGGCGATGAAAATAATATTTATAGCAAAAACGAAATTGTATATTTACCATTGACACGTAAAACAAAAAGTACTAATCAAGATCAAACAGCTTACTGGAGAATTGGTACTACCGTTAAAAAATGGAAGTTTGATGTAGGAATTTCGGCTCAATATAATAAAAATGTAATTGATTATACACGATATAATATTAATTCGGAGGATACGCTACTTAAGGTAAATAAAGATTATCTTTATTGGTTGCCTTCTGCAACAATTGTGTTTTCGATTGACAGCATTCAGGAAATAAAACTTTCTTACTCTAAAAGCATTCAATCAGTTTGGGATAGTCAATTATGCGATTTTATTAACAAACAAAATCCCCGCTATTGGTCTAGTGGGAATTCTGATTTAAAACCAACGGCTTACCATAATCTATATCTTGGTTATACTTACACCAAGCAAAACTGGAACTTCAATACAGATGCATTCTATAGTATTACTAATGATGATATTTCTTATTTAACAATCCCTTATAATGATGTAATTTCCATTACAAAACCCGCCAACATAGCTCACAATAGCAAAATAGGAATTGATGTTTCTTTTTGGATTTCTATTAAAGAAAAATACGATATAAATTTATCCTCTTCCGTCAATCATACTTCCATCAAGACTACCGATATAAATGCAAATGGATTTAAGAAAAAAGAGTTTGGTTACAATGTTAAATTAAGTACCGATGTTCTTTTCAGTAAAAAAATCACAGGAACATTTTATATCAATTATTTTAGTCGTGAAATAACCTTCGAAGGATATAAATTCGATTATATAAACTCTTCCATAAGTGTAACACGAAAGTTTTTAGACAATAAATTGTTTTTGACAATGGGTGTTAACAACCTTTTCGATAATATAATTAATCATGGAAGTTATTATAATTTTGGAGGAATCTCCCAAACTACCATCGAAAATTATAGTCGGTACAAACCTGCCTATTTCATTTCTTTGCAATACAAATTCCGTCAGGGTGACAGAGGAACAAAAGATTCCGGGAAAATGAGAGGATAAAAATTTAATAAAAAGAAAAGCCAACTACCGTTTAGATTCAAAATGTTTTGAAAGAGAGATATTTAATTAAAAAAGGAGAACCAACTTATTAACACTTACTTTGTTTGTGCTTGTTTTGTGATGCTTAGAAAATCACACAGTATGAACAATATTGAAGTATAGAAAATAAGGCAGATGGTTAAAAAAAATGCTCCAATTTGGGCAGGTAATAAATGAGAGAATGCAGATAGCAGCATTATACCTAAATTAAATACACAAAAATGAGAATTAAAAAACAATTTATTATTCGTTATTTCATTTTAGTTACTATTTTTCTTTTTTGCATTACATCTGCAAGTTATGCACAGCAAAAGAAATATGCTATCATTAAATCTAATAAAGAAAATATTAAATATTTTGTAAATGGAAAGAGGAATGTATGGGAAATTGATCCAACGTTGAAACCTGCCAGATTAGAATTATACTGTGATAAAGAAATGAATACCGTGAAATTTAAAACGGATGTTGATTCTATTCAGTTTAATATCAAGAATAAAGATACGGTACGTTTTGCTATTTTGTTGAATGGAAAAGATACTGCTTTTACTGAAGTTGTTGGTGTAAAGGATTTGCCTGATAAAATCAGCAACACGGATAAAATATATTATCTGAGCCTTTTTTGGAGTGAAGTAAAATACAATTTTATTAACATTGATAAAATAAATTTTGACTGGGACAGTTTGTATCATATTTACCTTAATACTGTTGTTAATACAAAAAATGATTATGAGTATTATCAGGAACTGAAGAAATTTGCTGCGACTTTGAAGGATGGTCACTCTGAAATTTCTGCCGGATATGAACTCACGCAATACTTTGATTATATTGGGTTAACTTTTCTGGATTTTAATAAAAAAGTTTATATCGTTAATATTAATAAAAATGCAGGAATTGATTCTACTTTTTTGGGTGCTGAGCTAATTGAAGTTGAAGGAATGCCTACAAAGAAATATTTGGAACAAAATATTTTTCCATTTGTAAGTGCTTCGACAGAACAGCATTTATGGATGCAAGGAGTACATAAATTACATTTAGGATTGAAAACGAAACCATTTATTGGAAAAGTAAAAAAAACAAGTGGAGAAATTGTTAAAATAAATTTACCACGTAATGGAGAACAAACCAGAACAGACCAGGATAAATGGTGGGGGATAATGCCAGTTAATACACCAAATATAGTAAGTTTTAAATGGTTAAAGGATTCTATTGCATTGGTTGAAATAAGAGGATTTTACCCTGAAAATTTGGTGATCAAACAATTTGATAATTATATCTCTTCTATCAACAAAGCAAAAGGTTTAATTATTGATATTAGAAATAATGGCGGGGGTAGTACGATAGCAGCTAATCACATAATATCCTGTTTGTTGAAAGGAAAATATTTTTTAGGTATGGGTTCGCAAACAAGAGTGAATGATGGTGTGAAAAAAGCAAATGGAAACTGGATACCAGAATGGTCTGATTTTTATAAAAACAGGGCAATAGCATATGAAAAACCAGACACTGTTTATATAGCAGACAGCATTAAAAGAATTAAGATACCTACGGTTATACTTATTAGCAGGTTTACTTTTTCGGCTGCTGAGGATTTTTTAATTACGCTTTATGAAATACCTGAACGACCCTTGTTTATTGGAGAACCTACCGGAGGTTCAACGGGTTCTCCCTTATTTGTTCCCGATTTGCCAGGTGGTGGTAGTTTTAGAATATGCACCAGAAGGGTTTGTTTCCCTTATAGTAATAAGCCTTTTGTAAATGAAGGAATAAAACCAGATATTTTAATTTATCCGACAATACAGGATTATATGAATAGAAAAGATGTTGTTTTGGATAAGGGAGTGGAACAAATAGAAAAGGAAATAAAAAAGAAATAAAACAAGAAATTACTGTTACTTTTGTTTGTAATATAATTTTTTTTTCATTTTATTTGAGGCTGTCTGAAAAGGCAGCCTTTTTTATACAGTAATACAGGACAAAAAAATCTTATACAATCGCTTAACCAAAGTAATAGTGTAAATACTAATGCACTTAAGAGTGGTATTTATTTAAACCAGATAATAGATAGTAAGAGGAAAATGATAAATACGGGTAAGTGGGTGAATGCAGTGGAATAAGATAGGTATTTCAGAGAACTATCCCATATTTTGAGTTTTTACAAAGTTCATACAAAATCAGGTAATCATAAAAAAATCGTTTACCCCATACCCATTTTTGTCGGGTACCGATAAAACGATCGTATGGTCGATACTCTTCTGTAAAGAGTACCTATAAAACGATCGTACGGTCGGTACTCCTCTATGATGAGTGCCTATAAAACGATCGTATGGTCGATACTCCTCTGTGAAGAGTACTTATAAAACGATCGTACGGTCGATACTCCTCTGTGAAGAGTACCTATAAAACGATCATACGATCAGTACTACTTTTCGGAGAGTATCGACCATACGCACTATTTGCAATGCTTTCATTTTTTTAGTGATCTATTTTAAAGTTACATATAAGTAAGTTGTTTTTTTTTAATATAAATATTTTATTTATTTTTTTATATAAAATTTTATTTATATTTGTAGAGCAAATAAGTTTTATTTGCTATCAAATTTTAACATATAATAATTAAACCCATTTATTAATTAAAACTAAAAATTTATGCACGATTTAAGTATTTATTTTGAGTCACCATTCGAAAATATAAAAGTAGGAAAAGACAAACAGTTTAAATTTTTTGAAGACCACAATAGCAGATTGGTACAGGCAGTAGCTAATGGAGAACCTTATGCTGCACTATTGGCAGCTACTGCTACTGCTGTTGAAAATCTTAAAAATAGTATTGGCGGGCAAGCCAGCACATCTGCCCAGCAAGAAACTAAAACATCAATCGTTGACAATGTTATAGAATTATTTAAAACAACTATACGCAAACGCGAAGCTCAGGTATTGGTTAAATTTGATAAAGACAATCCGGTTTATCTGGAGTTTTTCCCACATGGCAAAGGCGAATATAGCCATGTTACTAAAGCATCTATCGAAAAACTGATGAGCCAGTTTATTTCTGCAGTTAGCAATCATAAAACAGAACTGGGTCAACCATTGCTGGATGAATTTATAGCCATACAAGCCAGTTATGTAAGTGCACGTAAGGAGCAATTGCAAAAAATGGAAGATACTGAAACTTACCGTACATCGTGGGATGGATGTATAGAAGCAATGAAAGATCAGGCTTTTAAAAACCTGCTTATCATTGCATCAGAAAACCGCAACCATCCCGAGAGAATTAAAAAGTATTTTAACCAAACTATAATTCGTCCTCCAAAATACAACAAAGCAGGAGAAGAAATACTGCCCTATACCTTAAATATTGCAGCCAACACCACCCAGGCAGCAAAAATTAGTTTCTCTACGGATGATAGTTTGGAAATTACAAATACCAGCGAAATATCAGTATTCTATTATGGAGCAGTAACAGCCGATACGCCATGTCCTGCAGCTGCAATAGAATTGCTTCCTGGTGAAAGCAAAATTGTAACAGGCGAAATGTTGGGAGCTCCAATAAATAAATATATCCTTTTTACAAATAAAGATGCTACTTCGGAAACAGAAGTGGAAATAATAATGTTGATTGATTAATTTTGACCCTCGTACAAGATAGATAAACGATAAGAACCTCCACCTTTTTGGTGGGGGTTTTTATTTTATTAAATAAAGTGAATTTAAAATTGAACTGTATTAATTAATAAATGATTTCCTATGATACTATTTGGTATCCTTTGATGAATAATAGCTGGTATCTTTTCAGAAAATCTTAAACTATAAAATACCATTACATTAATAGTGAGATAATATGTAATGATTATAAGGGAAAACTTTTTTTTGAACAAAGTAAAAATAGATTCTTGAATTGAATAAAAAACAAAAAACACAAGCGAATAGAAAGATACACCAAGAATATAAAGGTATGCAATAAAAATATAATCATAATGCAATCCAGAACTATGTGAGGCATAAGAGTATGTTAAATAAAATATTATACCATTCCATATAAAAAGCCATAATCTTTTCTTATGATAAACAAGAACTGAAGAGAGTATAAGTATTGGTATTATAATAAAAAGGTTTACAAAATCTTGTCCTGTATTTTTTATAGCGAATCCCGGTATCTCTTTAATGTAATTAATCTTTATATATAAACTGGCTAAACTGACAAATCCAATTAAAAGTGACAACAATATTGACAATATAGAGATGGTTACATCTTTTTTTTCTTTCATTTTCTTATTCTTTATGATATTTATGTATCGTATTTTTCAAAATAATCATAACCATATATTTGAAAATGTTTTTGATATTTAGAATGCAAACCTAAATAAATTAAGTTTTATTTTAGTAAGTTAACAAAAACTTAATATTCAGTTAGTTTGAATAGAAAAAATTAAGTGTTTTTTGTTTTCTTATTTATACTTTACTTTCATGTAGTTTAATAACAACCCCTTCATAAGGATTTAAAAGTAAACCATTTGAATTTAATGTATTGGAACAATCAGAAAGAATAGAGAAGATTTTTTTATCTTCCAAATTAAACTCCTTTAAATATTGTTTTTGAGATGAAGTGAAGTTTAATATGATTAGAAATTGTTCATTTTCGTATTTTCTATAAAAAGATAGTATTCCATTTTTACCTTTAGAATCAGACATCCAATTACCACTATATAGGGCAGGAGAAGATCGTCTTAAGTTAATAAGATACTTGTAAAGATTTAGTAAAGAATCTTGATTATTTATTTGATTTTCAACATTTATTTTTTTATAATCTTTATTTATGGATAACCATGGTGTGGTATTAGAAAAACCCGCAAAAAGTGTATCATTCCATTGCATGGGCGTTCTGGCACGATCTCGTCCTTTAAAAAAAGGCCAGTACTTTTTCCCTAAAGGATCTTTTATCTGATTTCTTGGTATTTTGGTATTTTTCATTCCAATTTCATCACCATAATAAATAAAAGGGGTTCCTCTGTTTGTCATTAGTAACAAAGCAAGTAAACGAGCCTTTTTTTCCTGATTTCTGCCAATCCCTATTCGGTTGATAGCCCTAAAAAGATCGTGGTTAGAAATAACATTGGTAGGCCAGCCTGTAACAGGTATGCTGTTTTGCCATTTATCTACAGTTTTAAAATATTTTTTGGCACTCCAACTAATAAAGAAGGAGGAAAAATCAAAAGTTAAATGAAGAGCGTTTTTCCCTTGCGACAAATAACTTGCTGCCAGTTTTGGATTGCCTGGTGGTAAGGTATAAATTTCTCCTACACTCATTTTATCGGGATATTTATCTAACAATTTTCTTAAATTCCTGATTATCTTGTATGATTTGGGATGATTACGGGTTCGCAATTTACGCGAATTTGACAACCAGTAAAATAAAGGATTATTTCTTAGTTTTTTATCCTTAACAATAAAATTAATAACATCGAAGCGAAAACCATCAACCCCCATATCAAGCCAATAAGAAAGCATATTAAACATTTCCTGCTGCACTTCTTTATTTCTCCAATTCAAATCGGGTTGTTCCTTCAAAAAAGAATGCAGATAATATTCATTCGTTTCACTATCGTATTCCCAACAACTACCTCCAAAAGCAGTTTTCCAGTTATTTGGTCTTCTTCCTGCTGAAGGTTGTTTCCAGATATACCATTTTCGCATAGGACTATTTTTATCCTTTTTTGATTCAATAAACCAGGGGTGTTTATCAGATGTATGGTTGAGTACGATATCTAAAATAACCTTGATCTTCCGTTTATGGGCTTCCTCTAGCAGTTCTTTAAAATCATTTAAGCTTCCAAATATTGGGTTAATGGAATAATAATCCGATACATCATAACCAAAATCGACCATAGGTGATGCAAATACAGGAGATATCCAAATCGCATCAATACCCAGCATCTCAAGGTAATCCATTTTAAGAATAATACCTCTTAAATCTCCTTTCCCATCTTGATTTGAATCATAAAAGCTTAAAAGATAAATATGATATATTACACCATGCTTCCACCACACCCACTCATTCTTTGTTTCATCCATCCTTTATATGATTACAGACCAACATCAATTAATAGTTTATTCAAAATCAAATCCTTTTTATAATTCTGTGCTCTTTGTAAAGCATTTTCCTTAAAACTTTTATGTATTTCTGGGTTTGAAATATATCCCGAAAGTCTTTCTTTTATTTCTTCTATATTACTTACCAAAAATCCATTATCCATATCATTGATAATATCTTTTGGCCCTTTTATATTGTATGCAATTACTGGCAAACCACATGATATTGCTTCAAGAACAGAACAACTGAAAGTGTCAAATTTTGAAGGTAAAATAAGAATGTCTGAAGCTGCATAAATCTCTGGCAAGCGATCGTGATCTACCCAACCAAGATAAGTTGCATCGGGGAGTTGTTTTTTTAATTCTTTTTCTTCTGGTCCATTACCTACAATAACCATTTTTAATTTTGGAAAAGTTTTTATCAGATTATTGTATATTTCTGGTAGTTCCATTACACCTTTCTCCTGGCTTATTCTTCCAGAATAAAGAAGAATAAAACTATCTGGTTCAAATCCAAATACTTTAGTTTTGTCTGATTCCATTGGAGAAAAACAATCATCTACCCAATGAGCAGTGAGATGCACATTATTACGGCTAAACCCCATACTTTTACCAGTCAGCCATTTTTGCTGATCAGTATTCAAAACAAATAATGAATCAAATGAACTATAATAAGCACGTAAAACTCTTCGAAAACGATTTATGTTTGGAGCGTCGATATTGAGTACCTTTCGTGCAAACATCACCCAATCGGTATGAATAAAAAAATGAGTTTTCACAGAAAAGGCATTTCTGAGATAAATAGCAGCTAATCCCATTGCTCCTTCTGTCGAACACATTACTCTGTCATATTCTCCTCTTTGAAAAATTTCATGAATACTAACATAATTTGGTATTCGGAGAGGTTGTTGTTTGTAAAAAGGCAAACTAAATTCAAGTTCCGGTTTAATAACAATAAGATGCTCCTCGGGCATTGTTGAATTGCTACAAACCAACATATCAATTGGTAAATTTCTTATTTGAATCTCTTTAAGAACTGATTTAAGAACCATTGAAACACCATTGTTGTCATTAAACGTATCTGTTAACCAGAGCATACGTTTTGGATGTTTGTATTTTCCTGTTATATCAGAAAACAATGACAATAAAGGACGTGTATTATAAAGCACACTCGAACTGGTGAAGTTCGCAGCCAATATTAAGGAGGAAGCAAGAAAAGGAAAGGTAAGTCCATCAATAAATTCAGGTATATCAAATTTGCTTAATGATTTATTTTTTTTACTTGATTTGATGAGCGATCTTATCTCACTTGGTATCTCAAAATTACTGAGTAATTTATTAAAATCAAAAGAGTCAAATTTACCATCCTTGTTTAGATTTTCAAGTTTTTTTTGCAAACGGGTATAAAGAATATTATTTAGCTTTTTGTTAATATCAATAATAGAATAATGATAAACCTGAATTATATCTGGTCGTAAATCGCGGTTGGTTTCTGCCATTTCAATAGCATCCTGAAAGATACTTTTATAAGCTCTGGGGACAAACCATTTTTTAGTAAAAGAGGGAACTTTTCCCATAAAACATTTATGGAAAAGCTTTACAAATTTCATTGTCGTCTTATGTCTTTGAATTTCCGCAAAACCATTAGAAACGAAAAGAGCTATTATTTTATCCCTGGCTGTTCCTTTATGAAGCAATATTCTTAATAAACCAGGATCCTTTCTATACATAGCTATTTGAAAAACATAATCAAGAAGAGATACTGTAAGTTTTTCGCTGTTGTTATGCGAACCATAAGGAATAATTCTTCCTTCGCGAATAGCTTCGAGAGCCAGCTCAGTTTTTGTCTGACTCTTTAGCTTCCTTTCAAGATCAGGAACATGAAGATACGAGCCAGTTAAACCAGCAAAGAGACCATTGTGGCTATCAGAACCACCTGTAAACACTTTTCTGTATGGGTCTTTACAAAAATCCTTTGGATTGATATTGTATTTTTTGGCATTTGCATCAATTATTTTTGGACTTAAGGATTCGAGCCATACTTTTACCATCAGATTTTGCCAGGTGTCCCTTTGCCCATTAATTACTTCGAATCTTTCAAAAATCAAAGAAAGTTTACTGAAAAAATCAAAAGGTGGAATACCTTCAGAAGAATAATAATAAAGTGGATGTGCCCATATCGTAGGGATGTTTTGTAAATGAGAATATTCCTGAAACTGATAGATATTCTTTCTTAATTTATTAAGTTTTTTTTCCTGTTTTCTTGAAAATCCATAAGCAAGCACATGAATGCCAATATTATAATCAGGTACAAAGCAACTGAATTCTGCACCACTGAGTACTTCAATCCCATTTTCTTCTAATTCATAACAAGAAAGCGCATTGTTATGGTTTGTTATTGTAATTACATCAGTATTGTTTTTTTGGAGAATTTTAATTAGTTTTTCTGTTTTCAACCATGTTTCAGGAACATTTAGAATTCTGCCAAGAAGTTCATCTGGCACATCGCTATTGTGATCATGACAATGTAAATCTATTTTGAGAAGTTCATTGGCTGGATATATGTCCATTTGCTGATTTAAAAATAGCTTTAAATCATATTTTAGTTGTTGGGTAAACTTACCTTCAATAATATTGTTTTCTGGCATAAATAATCAAAAAAATATTTTTAGGATTAATATTATCTATTGTAACTTTTAATTCATGAACACTTTGTTAATACAAGGAAAATTGAAAAACAAAAACAACCAAAACTGATACTTATGATAATTTATTAATTTCATTTAAATTAAATTTAGCATAGATTTCTCTTTCTTTGAAATCGATGACTGATTGTAAAACATTTGATTCTTCATATTTAATACCTATTACCAGAATATCATCAATCTGCTGTTGATTCCCCTTCCATATATTGAACTCTTTTTCCAGTTCATCAAACTGACTAACCATATCAAGAGATGAGTTATTTGTTAAAAAAGCATAAAACTTTTTTCTGGAAAATTTTCTTCTTTTTTCTCCCCCAAACTGGGAATAATATCCGTCGGAAAAGAGGTATATTTGATCATTGTTGAAAAGTTGAATAGTATGGTTGGTGAATAATTGAGAAACATGATTTTTACCAATATTTTGCCTATCACCGTCAATTTTAATCATTTCATTATCTCGAACTATGAGTAAAGGCCTGCCAGCCCCTGCAAATTCCAGTTTGTTTGATTTATTGTGAAAAATACATACAGACATTTCCATTCCATCAGATAATTTAGCATCATTGGAAGAGCCAGTTAAAGCCTGGATGATGGTTTGTTTCAGTGAATCAAGAATATGACTTGCCTGTAAAACATTTTTACGTAAAACAATTTCATTTAAAAATGCAGTGCCCAATAAACTCATAAAAGCACCAGGAACACCATGACCAGTACAATCTGCCAAAATGAGAATAGTAATGTCATAAAAATCATTCTTTATTTCACGCAACCAATAGAAATCACCGCTCACAATATCTTTTGGTTTGTAAAAAATTAAAGATTCCCTAAAAACGGATTGGAAATAAGCATTATCAGGTAAAATGGCTTTTTGGATTTTCTCAGCATAATTAATGCTGTCTAACATATTTTTATTTTTTTTCTCGACCTGTTGTTTTTGCTCTTCAATAAGCTGATTCATCAATTGCAGTTCATGGTTTCTGATCTTTATTTCATCATTTTGGGTTTCTATTCTTATTTTTTGTTCGAAAATTTCCGCAGTCCTTTCAGCTACCTTTGCTTTGAATCCAAAAATCAATGTGTCAATTTCTTTTTGAAGTATCTTGAAATTTTTAATTAAGCCACCCAATTCATCGTTTGTAGATTTTAATTTAAATTTATTGGTATCAGTAAATTCGCTGTTAATAAAATGCTCAATATTTGCTGATAGAAGAGATATTCTTTTGGTTTGTTTTCTCGATAAACTAATACTCAGACTTATCCCTAATACGATTAACAATATAAAGAATATAAGGTAATAAATGAAAAGCTTTTTTTCAATATTGGATTTATACACAATAGCATTATCTCTCAGAAAAATGAATTTATCTGTAATGTCATTTGCAAGAATGTCAGTTTTCTTTTTTAAACCCGAATTGGTAGTTAATCCTATTGTATTTTCCATACTAACCAAACTGTCAAATGCAGTGATGTAATTTTCTAAAAAATATAGTGCAGAGTCAGCTGATTGCTTTTTGACTAAATCTTTTTTAATGTTATTTTTAATATAAAAGGCTTCTTTATGCATTTCTGCTAGAAAAGAAGAATCATTTTTGATAAGGAAGTTTTTTTCTGCCAATCTTAGGTTAAAAATATGATTGGTATTTATAAAATTAAAACCGGCCAAATTTGAAGAATTGTAATCAATTTCTCCTTCCAAACCTGCTCCATCTGTTCCTTTTGCTCTAATCTTAAATATCAGTTTAATCAAAACAGCATTATAATCATCAAGAAATGCTGAGATATCATTAATAATATTAGCTTTTTCAAAATTTTTAAGTTCGTTAGACTTAGATAGGGAGTCTAAAC
The DNA here is from genome assembly GCA_020718065.1 of Marinifilum sp. Lineage (GTDB taxonomy): Bacteria > Bacteroidota > Bacteroidia > Bacteroidales > CG2-30-32-10 > CG2-30-32-10. The sequence continues at coordinate 50,494 of DYDE01000011.1, forward strand.
GATTGCTTATTTCCCAATAAAATTCATTGTGTTTGGCTGTATAGTTGCTTTGACCTCTTAAATAAAACTCTTTTTCTTTGATTTCATAACTAAGAAATGTATGTAATGCTTTTTGATCTTCAAGAAATAAGAGATGTATGTTTTTTATTTCCTCTATAACAGACGTTAATCGCTCACTTTTTTTTAAATAATTGAGATTTAATACAAATGCAATAACAAGAAGTAATGTGAATAGCAAATAAGTTGCCAGTAGTTGATATCGGAATTTTTTAAACATGACATTATATAAATGAACAAAAATATCTTTTACTTATTATACAAATGTTACGCTAATATTAATTTTATGTTAATTTAATAATACAGAATCCTATTTATATACTCTTCACTTTAAAATTAAAGTTTAAGATAAGTTTTGAAGTTATTCTATTTTACAAAGTATGTAAAAACAGTCAAAATACAGTTATAAAAATCGAAAATAAATAATAATATATTCGTATCCCTTTTTATAAAACAATGATTATTTATTAGTTAGAAGTTGTCAAATAAATAATTTAACATAGAGCCAAAACTTAACATGAAAATAATATATACTTAACGTTGTATTAATATTCAAACCATAGTTTTGCCACAAATATTATATGTTATGCAAACCTTTAAGTTTTTTTGTATTATTTTCATTTCTTTCTTTTTATTAAATAGCAATATAGTTGAAGCCCAGAATAAAAAACCTCAAACGGGAACAATTACTGGAGTATTAAAAGATAAAAAAACAAAAGAAACCGTAGTTGGTGCCAATGTTGTTATACAGGGGACACTTATTGGTGCTTCTACTGATTTAAATGGTCAGTTTGTTTTACCTAATATTGGAGAAGGAACCCACAACCTGGTTGTTTCTCTTATTTCATACAAAACAGAAGTTATTCCTGATGTTAGAGTAAAACGTGGAGAAAACACCATTGTAAATGTTGACATTGAAGAAACATCGACTCAATTAGATGCTGTTGAAATAAAGGCAAACAAAAAAACAGATACTGAAATAAGTATGATAAATACTATTAAAAAAAGCGAATTGATAGTAAGCGGTATTTCAAATCAACAAATTACAAAAACACAAGATAAGAGTGCATCGGATGTAATTAAAAGAGTCCCTGGCATTACAATTGTAAACGATAAATTTGTTATGGTTCGCGGTTTAAGTGAAAGATATAATTCAGTATGGCTAAATAATAGCCCGGCACCAAGTTTTGAAGCTGATATTCGGGCATTTTCTTTTGATGTTGTTCCAAGCAATTTAATTGAGAATTTGCTTATTTATAAAACACCAGCTCCCGAATTACCAAGCGATTTTGCAGGTGGTGTTATTGCGCTTAATACCCGAAACACTTCTGATAAAAATGCTATAACAATATCATACGGAACCGGCTATAGTGAAGGAACTACATTTAAGGACTTTTATTCTTATAAAGCTGGCAACACCGATTGGCTAGGTTATGATGACGGAACAAGACAACTACCTGATGGTTTCCCGGAAAATTTATCTAAAAACTCAGTAAATAGCAGAATAGTTTATTCTCAAATTTTAAACAAAATATGGGAACCTGAAAAAACAAAAGCAGGTCTCGATCAAAAGTTTGGTATAACTGGGTTAAAAAAATTCACTATTAATAAAATGTCTATTGGTAACATCACTGCTTTGAATTATTCAAACACCAACAATTCAAAACATGTTTTCAGAACTGCTTTTCAGTCATACAATATTGAAGAAGATCATCCTGATACCAATTATTATTTTACAGATGATGTTTATCAGAATAATGTAAAAGTTAGTTTATTACACAATTGGTCATTGGTATGGGGCAATAATCAAAAAATTGAATTCAGAAACTTGTTGGTTCAACTTGCGAACAATAAAACCCTTTTGCGTGATGGATATACTTATTATGGCGGACAATATATAAAAGGACACTCAATGCTTTTCGAATCCCGTTCCATTTATACAGGACAATTGGGTGGTTTCAATTCGTTTAACAATGAAAACTCAAAAATCAACTGGACATTGGCGTACAGTCATACTAACAAAAATGTTCCTGATAGCAAAATGGTTACCAAAGTCAGAAATGATAATGAAGGAGAACATTTTAAAGATTATTATTTAAATGTTTCTTTTGCACCAACACCTCAGTTTTGTGGCCGCATATTTCAAAACCTGAATGAAGATATCATATCAGCTAATTTGCAATTTGAGCAAAACTTAGCAATAAACGATTTCACGCCAACATTGAAATCGGGTGTTTATTTTGAAAAGAAAAACAGAGTTTTTACTATCCGAAACATTGGTTATGTTCAGGCAAATCCAGCTATTTATAATCAGGAATTAGGGTATAAACCATTAAGTGAAATTTTTCAGGACGAAAATATTAATAACACTTCTGGTTTGATGCTTCAGGAAACCACTGCAAATTCCGATTCCTATGATGCAGAAAACAATATCATTGCTGGGTTTGTGGCATTAAATATTCCTATTGGTTCATTAGTAAATATTTATTGTGGTGCACGTCTGGAAAAAAACATACAAACACTTAATAGTTTTATGGTTGACAGACAAGACATTCCTGTACATGTTAAAATAGATTCTGTTTATATGTTGCCTTCTATCAATACTACTTTTTCCTTAACAGAAAAATCGTTGTTACGTTTAGCATACGGACCAACCATAAACAGACCGGAATTTAGAGAAGTTGCTCCTTTGGCTTTTTATGATTTTGAAGAAATGGCTAGTTACAGAGGCAACCCTTCCTTAAAAAATGCAGTGATACAGAACTTTGATTTCCGTTACGAATGGTATCCAAGCGTGTCAGAAACTTTTTCATTAGCATTATTTTATAAACAGTTTAAAAATCCTATTGAAGTTATTGCTATTTCAACCGGTAGCGGTGTAGAATACACTTATCACAATGCTGACAAAGCCAACAACTATGGTGCTGAAATTGATGTTCGTAAATCATTTAATAATCTTAAAAATTCCTTTTTAAAAGATTTTATGGTGGTGTTGAATGCATCTTATATAAAAAGTGAAGTGGAAATTAATAATGTAAGTTATTTATCTGAAAATAAAAGAGCAATGCAAGGGCAGTCTCCTTTTATTATAAATACTGGTATTTACTATCAACACGATAAAACAAACATTATGATAAGTGGTGTTTACAATGTTATTGGAAAAAGAATTAAAGTAGTGGGTGATCCCGATCATCCTACCATATACGAAATGCCTCATCATCAAATTGATTTAACTATTGCCAAAGGTTTGTTTAATCAAAAACTAAATATCAAAGCGGGTGTTATTGATTTGTTAAATCAAAAAATGATTCAAAAACAATATCTTGATTTGCCAATTGGTACGAGAGAACAAACTACTCTCGAATATTTCCCAGGAAGAAATTATAACTTTAGTATCAGTTATAATTTTTAATTCACTATTAACATTTCTCTGTTTATACCAAAATCAGATTATACTTCAATAAATTTAATAACCTGAGTTCGGGATAAAAATAAATGATTTTGAATAAAAACACAAACAATAATACACTCGAAGTAACACTTCGAGGTATCTGTGTGATATTCGCCAAAGATTGCACAAATTTGCACAGACCAATCTTTATTATTCTGAGAAATCTTTTGCAAACACAAACATATTGCATGCATATCGAAACATAGTTTCATGGTATTGATGAAATATTCATCATAGATTGCAAAGATTTATGTAGATCAATCTGTGATAATCAGTGAAATCTGCGGCAAACTAAAAACAACAAATTGCAAGCATATCCCGAACTCAGATTAATAATTAATAAACCAGTTTGTTCATTTTGTATATATTTGCCGTTTAAGAAAAATAAGTTCATAATTTTTCTTAGATTTGGAAAATTATAATCTCGCTTTGCTTTTATAATAGCAACCATAAAAGACAACATGATAAGGAATTTTGTTTGTGTGTTTTTTCTTTTTGTTTCGCTTTTCCTTTTCTCACAAGAACCTAAATACGTTCAT